>NZ_JBPYDC010000043.1:0-7838 GCF_051847575.1 Psychrobacter sp. 1U2 | reverse complement strand
CTGCATTCAGATCAAGGGTGGCATTACCAGATGAAACCGTTTGCCAATACGCTCAAAGAAAATAATATAAAGCAAAGCATAAGCCGAAAGGGAAACGGTTTAGATAATGCGTTAATGGAGAGTTTCTTTGGGGCTTTGAAGTGTGAAACTCTCTACATTCAAAAGCCTGAAACGATTGAGGCTTTAGAGAGACAGATTCATGAGTATATGCATTATTATAATCATGAGAGAATTCAGATGAAACTAAAAGGACTGAGCCCTGTACAATACAGAGCTCAGTCCTTGATGCAAACTTAAACTGTCCAAGTTTAGGGGGTCAGTTCAAATATAGGTGCTTTTCTTTACATAGCTGATCAGTCAACGCTATCTGTCCTGAGACTATTTACCTAAGAACGAGTTATACATCCAAACTAGCTTTTCTTGTTGTTGTACATACTCATCAAGCAAGTCAGCTGTGCCTTGGTCATCGCTTTCTTCCGCTAGTGCTGACACTTTACGCTGCTCCTCGATAAGCGTTTGCAGGCCAGTGACCACACCTTTAACACAGCTATTACCATCATGGACGTTTTTGTCTTCTTTGATGCTAGTATGCTGAGCAAAATCACTATAAGCATGAAGTGGCGTCTTACCTAAAGTCAAGATACGCTCAGCGATCTCATCGATCTCTACTTGCAGGTTAGTGTACAGATCTTCAAACTGTTCGTGTAATGAGAAAAAGTGCTCGCCCTTGACGTTCCAGTGATAACCGCGCACGTTGATATAAAACATATGATAGCTCGATAGCAGGCTATTTAGCTTTTCAACGACAGCGCCCATGTCCGCTCTTTCTAGGCCAATTTGATTAGTAGTGTTATCTTTATTACTCATAATTTTATCCTTTTAATGTGAGTGTTAATTTTAGAGAACTGTATTTAAAAATCTATAACTAAAAAACGATTAAAAATCTCAATGATAATGTGCTTTTGTTTTTTTAATCAAAATTATTTTATCTTATTAATCAAACAGTAGCAAAACTCGTCTGCTACTCTCTACCTCTTCAATGACTCCTATCATAGCAAAGGCACATCAATAAGTTAAGTGAATTAAATAAACCAATGTAATGAGTTTTATAAAACATGACTTGACTATATTTATCAGTAGCTATGATCAGTATGCTAATACGCTAAGCTGGAGGCTGTAAGCTTTCAGGGTTTAAACCGCGAATAGGCACAACTTCTTGTAAGTGCTGTCTAATCGTATCAATAGGGAATTTTTGTGCCTTTAAACGCTTAGGAATAATCTGACTGCCTTGCTGACCTTTCATCTCAAACATCATAAAGATATAGTCATCAGTCTCATCCCAGCTTTTGACCGCGCTCCAAGGGATAACCGCTTGCTGAGTAGAGCCTGCGCGCATTTGCATGCCACGCATTTGCGGGTTTTGCATCAGATCGGGTTGGTTGGCTGGCATCGCCATGACTAAACCGTGCTTTTGTACCCCAAGTTTCATTTGACGCATCTCCTCAGGCATCTCTTGAGCGGCAACTTGCTTTTCAAACTCTTTTTTGACGTACCATTTAAATCCAAGGGTACGAACTAATAAGTAGATGACGACGGACACGAGCATTAGCCAAAAAATAATCGTCGAGTAGCCAGTCAAAAAGACTAGCCCAGCGATTGCTAAGATAACGACTATCCCTATAATAATCCACTCTTTCATTTTTAGACTTTTTAGACCAAAAGAAGGGCTAGCATTAGTGAATAGCTCGTATTGGGCTTGCTGAAATTCAGCTTCAGTCAAGTTGAGGGCGACAGGTTGCAGCGTGTAGGGATACAGGGCCATAAAAGGTTCTCAAAGACTCATGTTAAGCGTTAGATTAGAGGGGGTTAAGTAAACGGGTTGGCATTAACTTTCGTTGATAGCGGTAGTTATTACTATCAAAAGCTATGAGACAATAATGTCTATGCCAAGTTGACTTAAATGAATAAAAACTATGCGCTTATCTTACCGAAAAGCCACTCTAAAAGAAACACTATAACGACAGAAGTCATAGGGGATAATAATAGAGGGCTAAATAGCGCCCACAAAAGCTATTTGAGGGCATGGTCAAATCAGCTCGGTCTTGGTATTATAGCTACACTTAATTGTTCACTCATTTTGTTCCATTTTATACCTTTTTTCCTCCCTTAGCGCTATAGGCCACTACTATGATAGACCCAAAACTCCTACGCGGCGACTTAACTGATTTACAGCAGCAGCTGACTACGCGCGGTTATGCACTAGATATAGAATTTTGGCAAACGATTGAGTCGGAGCGCAAATCACTGCAAGTGAGAACCGAGGAGCTACAATCGCGCCGTAATGCAGGTGCCAAACAAGTCGGCGCGCTCAAAAAGTCAGGTGAAGATGCAAGCGCGCTACTCGCTGAGATGCAAAGCGTCAGTGGTGAGATAAAAACGGCAGAAGATGAGCTACGTACTTTGCAAGAGCGCATCAATCAAGCGGCGCTACAAATTCCTAATCTTCCAGCTAGTGATGTGCCAGTAGGCGAGTCAGAGGATGATAATGTAGAAGTACGCCGCTGGGGCAACCCGCGCGAGTTTGATTTTGACATCCAAGATCATACTCATATCGGTGAGACTTTGGGGATGCTTGATTTTGAAGCGGCAGCTAAGCTGACGGGCAGTCGTTTTAATGTGCTAAAAGGACAATTGGCGCAGCTGCATCGTGCGCTGATACAGTTTATGCTGAACACTCATACGGTCAAGTATGGCTATACCGAGACTTATGTGCCCTATATCGTCAATTCTGAGAGCTTAAAAGGGACAGGTCAGCTGCCTAAGTTTGAAGATGATTTGTTTAAACTGACTAATCATACCAACAACGAAGGCACGGATTTCTACTTGATTCCGACCGCCGAAGTACCGATGACTAATTTGGTACGCGGTGAACGTTTGGAGAGTAAAGAGCTGCCACTGAAATATACCGCGCATACGCCGTGCTTTCGTAGTGAAGCAGGCTCGCATGGTCGTGATACGCGCGGCCTGATTCGTCAGCATCAGTTTGAAAAGGTCGAGATGGTCAATATTGCAACGCCCGAGCAATCAGACGAGCTTTTAGAGGCGATGACCGGACAGGCGGAATACCTCTTACAGCAGCTCAATTTACCGTATCGTACGGTTATGCTGTGTACGGGCGATATGGGCTTTGCCGCGCAAAAAACCTATGATATCGAAGTGTGGCTACCGAGCCAAGACACCTACCGTGAGATCTCTAGCTGCTCAAACTGTGGCGACTTCCAAGCGCGCCGTATGGGTACGCGGGTCAAAGACGGTAAACAAACCAGCCTTGCCCATACTCTTAATGGCTCAGGCCTTGCCGTTGGTCGTACCTTACTTGCGGTCATGGAAAATCATCAAAACGCTGATGGTAGCATCACTATTCCAGAAGTATTGCGTCCGTTTATGGGTGGGGCTGAGACAATTGTAGTTTAAGTAGCTATTTGCCACTATGAGCTACAAATAGCTAAATGCACTTAAAGTTTATGAGTAGCAATTTATCTTATCCGTCGATTCTGCCTATCTAATCTATCTACATGTCTATCATTTGATAAAACTAATAGGAGTGATTGCGAAATGCAAACGCTCCTGTCAGCGCATTTTTAGATAGGGTTATCGCAAATATGTTAATATTGCCGCTGACTTAATTATCTTTTTGTTTTTCTAATTATTGAGGGTATTTATTACGCTCTAATCTTATTACCCAATCGCTTTTCCTTTTGTCTTCTCGACTTCTCATCCGAATATTAGGACCTGCTATGCCTACCCCAATTAATGAACGTAAACTTGCCAATGCCATCCGTGTACTGTCTTTTGATGCGGTGCAAAAAGCCAATTCTGGTCACCCCGGTGCACCAATGGGCATGGCGGATATTGCCGAAGTATTATGGCGTAAGTTTTTGAAGCATAATCCTGCTGATCCTAACTGGCATAACCGTGATCGTTTTGTGTTATCAAATGGCCATGGCTCGATGCTGATCTACTCTTTGCTGCATCTATCAGGTTATGATGTCAGCGTTGATGATTTAAAAGGCTTTCGCCAATTGCACTCAAAGACGCCTGGCCATCCGGAACTGGGCTATACGCCAGGGGTTGAAACTACCACAGGGCCGCTAGGACAAGGTATCGCCAATGCGGTAGGCTTTGCTATTGCCGAAAAAACGCTTGCCGCTCAGTTCAACCGTGACGGTCATGAAGTCATCGACCATCATACTTACGCCTTCTTAGGCGATGGTTGCTTGATGGAAGGCATCAGCCATGAAGTCTGCTCCCTTGCAGGTACCTTAGGACTTGGTAAACTCGTCTTCTTCTATGATGACAACGGCATCTCTATCGACGGTGATGTTGAAGGCTGGTTTACCGATGATACGCAAATGCGCTTTGAAGCTTATGGCTGGCAGGTGATCAAAGTTGATGGCCATGATACCGACGCTATTACTAAAGCCACTGAGCAAGCGATTAACGAAACGAGTAAGCCAAGCTTAATCATCTGCAAAACCACTATTGGTGCCGGTAGTCCGAATAAACAAGGCAAAGCCTCAAGCCACGGTGCGCCACTTGGTGATTACGAAATCGCTTTGACTCGTGATGAGCTCGCTTGGAAACACGCGCCGTTTGAATTAGATGATGAAATCTATGAAGCATGGGATGGCAAAGCCAAAGGCGATGTTATGCAGAAGAACTGGAACGCAACCTTTGAGGGCTATAAAAAAGCCTATCCAGAGCTTGCAGACGAGCTGATGCGCCGCCTCAATGGTGAATTACCAAACGACTTTGATGATCAAGCAAAAGACTACATTCAGCAGACCCAAGAGCAGGGTGGTGATGTCGCTAGTCGTAAAGCCAGTCAAAACGCGATCAATACTTTGCAGCCCTTATTACCAGAGCTTATGGGCGGCTCAGCAGATCTTGCAGGTTCAAACCTAACACTTTTCAAAGACGCTAAAGGTATCGAAACCGACGCTGATGGTAACTACATCTACTACGGCGTGCGTGAGTTCGGTATGACTGCTATTGCTAACGGTATCGCGCTCCACGGCGGCTTCATCCCCTATGTTGCTACCTTCCTGATGTTTATGGAATACGCGCGTAACGCGGTACGTATGGGCGCATTGATGAAGCAGCGCATTATTCATGTCTACACGCATGACTCAATCGGTCTAGGTGAAGATGGTCCAACGCATCAACCTGTTGAGCAGTTGACTAGCCTACGTACCACGCCAAACCTACGTACATGGCGTCCTTGTGATGCGACTGAATCGGCTAGCGCTTGGGTAGAAGCACTCAAATCAGAGAACAATCCATCCGCACTAATTTTTAGTCGTCAAGGTTTGCCGCATCAAGCTCGAGATAATGAGCAAGTAGCTAATATTACCAAAGGTGGCTATGTCTTAGCTAAAGAGCAAGGCGAGCTACGAGCTATCATCATCGCGACAGGTTCAGAAGTAGGCCTAGCAATGGAAGCGCATAAAATGCTTGGCGAAAATGGCGTTGGCGTGCGTGTGGTCTCTATGCCATGTGCGGAGATCTTTATGGAGCAAGATAGTGATTATCGCGAGTCGGTATTACCTGCTGACATCCGTGCCCGCGTCGCTGTGGAAGCGGCACATGTGGACTACTGGTATAAGTTTGTCGGTCTCGATGGCAAAGTCATCGGTATGACGACTTATGGTGAGTCAGCGCCTGCGAGTGACTTATATAAAGAGTTTGGCATCACGACTGAAGCAGTCGTTGAAGCGGTAAATAGTTTGATTTAATTTGTAGGTTGCGGCTTTAGTCCAGCACTTAGCTATGATTTATGGTTGGGTTAATGACATTGTGCGAAGAAGAGCTGCCAGATAATTCTGGTGGCTCTTTTTTTATATTTAGAATATTATTTCCTAAACTACTAAAGGAATAATTGTAAAATACTGAAATAATTAAACACTTAATAACGAATTCTGTCGCGTGAAAGGAATCTCTAGTGAAGAATAATTTTACAGTCGATAATAACACTTTCGCTTCAAATCCAGGTAATGCAAAACTTGATAAATGGGTATGGTTTCGTCATCATAAAATAGCTGTAGGTTCATTAGTTTTACTTTTAGTTTGCTCAATACTCGCTACTGTGGTTATCGATACCGTATATTTATTCGTTATTGTTGTAGCAGTTATTATCAATCTTTACTATTGGACAAACAAAAAAGAGCATTTCTTAAGTGGTCATTCAAATGGTGGTATCGTGGTGGGTACTCATCCAACTCTCGTTGCCGTGAATGGAGATTTAAGTAAAGGCTATGGTTATTTTCCAGTTATTAAGATAACAAAGCGCAATTCATTAAAAAATGTGCGCATCGGTGACAGGATTCCAACCGTTGCCCTTTATACAGCTTCATCTGATGAGTTTTTATCACACTGGATAAACTTTAATCCAATTCCCTTATCTTATGCTACAGACGACCCAAAAGTTATTGAATTAGCTATGCAGAGCTATCCAAATGAGCAGTGGGAGCAACTAGAAAAGCACTTGTTGAAGTTAGAGAAGCCTTACAAGGTTGGTTTGTACCAAGTTGGAAAAGAAGATAGTAGTTGGAATGAGTTATCTAATGACTCTATAAATGTTCTAGATAGTCTTGTGCTTGAACAAGGACATGAGGGTATAAACCTGACAAAAATTGTTATCAGCGTGGTTGTGTTTTTAGCTGTTTTAAAAGCATTAGAGTTTTTTGTTTGAACGGATGAAATTCAAGGAATAGTTATCACATTTTGACTACTAATTTAGAGATAGAAAGATAGAGAATTTATTTTTGAAATATGAAACTTACAAGCCATGAAAATGAAGTATTAATTCATCAAACTTAAACTGCTCTATAGTGAACCGCTATTAGTGTTATTCCCTGTTTGCTAATCTACGGACAGCTTAAGGACGTGTACCTGTTTTGTATGGGCACATTGATTAGGCAGGCATACTGGCCTATTATCAAACTCATAGATATCTTAAATAATCTGATTAAGGAGAGTTATCATGTCGAATAAGTCTGCAAAACAAGCGCCGAAAGACGATATTACATTGAGTAAAAAGGCGAAAAAGAAGCTAAGTAAGCTGAATCTACAGCGTCAAAAAGAACAAGATAAAATAGATAAGGCGCGTCAAAAAGAGTTAGCTAAGGTTGATAAAGTGCGCCAAAAAGAGCAAAGCAAAGTGGATAAGAAGATCCAAGGCTTGGTAGACGATATCAACCAAAAGGCGCTAAAGAAGCAGGAAAAAATAGATACCAAAATTCAGAAAAGAAGAAATAAGATCGACAAAGCGGGTATCGAGCAAGATCAGCCGTGGCAGTACTAAAAATAATTGAAAGCTGTTGTAATCGTTAGCTTTTAGCTATTTAACCGTTATTGTTCGAAATGTACATATCTGCTAATAAGTGATTACTTTAAATCCAGCGTTAAACGTAAACAATGAACGTTTGGCGCTGGATTTTTATGTTTAAGTCAAAGCGTAATAAATATCACAGCCGCCGTATTTGTTTTAGTTTGCCGCTATAAGCTGTCCTGTAATATTAATCGGTATAATCGTACCACTCCCTAAATATGCTACCTCAAAGTCGACCTTAGTCTTTGGCACATCGAGCTGCCACTTTTGCGCTGCTGCTGCCATCACAGGTAGTGATAATAGTAAGCTGGCGCTAAGAGCGGTTTTTAGTAGTGTGCTGCTGACAATATTCATAAAGTTGATCCAAAAAGCTAGGGCGTGTCTTCAATTCATCTTACAATGAACGATAGTACACGCCAGATAAAGCATTGACTTAAAATTACGAGCT
>NZ_JBPYDC010000042.1:0-8371 GCF_051847575.1 Psychrobacter sp. 1U2 | reverse complement strand
GTCCGATGGTGCCGACGTTGACGTGGGGCTTGTTGCGTTCAAACTTGGCCTTTGCCATGAGTGTATCCTTTTTATTGATGAGTCTTTATGCTTAAAAAATGATAAACAGTAAGATCGGTAAATAGATATTTGACGGTTCACGATGTCTATTTATTCTGCTGACACTACCATCAAACCGTTGAAGTTATAATGTTAAAACTATATTTTAGCGACTAAAAGTAATTATAAACTATAAGGCTTAATCTTGGCTACTTCATAACAGTATCAAGTTAGCAATATCAAGCTACTGACAGCACTAAAAGGCAACACTTCAGTGTCACCTTAAAATCATCATTTTACTGAGTAGGCTTTGTATTTTTTAATATTCGCATAACTCTTATAATGCTATTGAATATTTTGATAGTATCTCTCATACTATCTAGCTTTTTATACTATCTATCTTTTAGATAATAACAATTGATAAGTAACTTTGGCAACTAGAATAATAAATGGAGCTCATATCGAGAATTGAACTCGAGACCTCTCCCTTACCAAGGGAGTGCTCTACCGCTGAGCTATATGAGCCTATCTTAGATAACCAAAAAGCTTTCAGTTATATAAAAAAAATATCACGAAACAGCTATAATAGATGACTGTCGTGATGTATGGGTGCTCGCTATTTACGTTGCCGTGAATACTTCATCAATGGATGCCGCGTATATGGAGCGGGTGGCGGGAATCGAACCCGCGTCATTAGCTTGGAAGGCTAAGGTGTTACCATTATACCACACCCGCAATAGCTCTATATGGAACCAAAATATTGATCGGTCTTAGAGTACTTTTGGTGCTGTGACAAACTTAAAATATGGTGGTGGGAGAAGGATTCGAACCTTCGAAGCTTTCGCGACAGATTTACAGTCTGTTGGGTTTGACCGCTCCCCAATCCCACCTTAATTTGCTTTTAATGAAAGCCATACTACGATAAACGTAATACAAAGCAATTCTAAAAAAAGCGACTTTGAAAGAGATGGTGCCGACTGCCGGGATCGAACTGGCGACCTACTGATTACAAGTCAGTTGCTCTACCAACTGAGCTAAGTCGGCTTGTTCTCTCAAAGTGGAGGCTATTCTATCAAATATCGGCTGGAACGCAAGCCCTTTTTTGATTATTTATAAAATATTTCAAGTTAATTTTTAATGCTTTGATTATATTAGTATTTTTTATACGCTAAAAATAGTCCTCCTACATCTCAATTTTTTATAGCGTTGATGTTAGTTGTATTTTAACGAATCCTAAGGCCATCACAAGCCATTTTTACCGCTTTAACAAGTGCCAAAGCCTTTTTATTCGTCTCCTCCCACTCTGCCTCAGGCACTGAATCAGCGACTACCCCTGCCCCAGCCTGAATGTGTATCTTACCGCGGCGCATGACTGCAGTGCGAATAGCAATCGCGGTATCCATGTTGCCATGCCAGCCTAGATAACCGACTGAGCCGCCAAATACCGTGCGACGTACGGGTTCTACTTCATCGATGATCTGCATCGCTCGTATTTTGGGTGCGCCTGATAGGGTACCTGCGGGAAAAGTCGCGCAGAACACATCTAAAGCATCTTTGTCAGGCAAGACAGTGCCCTCAACATTAGAGGCTATGTGCATGACTTGTGAGTAGCGCTCAATGAACATTTTGTCGGTGACTTTGACGCTGCCATACTCGCAGACACGGCCGATATCATTACGGCCTAAATCAATGAGCATTAAGTGCTCGGCAATCTCTTTGGTATCTGATAGTAATTCTTTTTCGAGGGCTAAGTCTTCACTTTCATCTTGTCCACGTTTGCGAGTACCCGCTAAAGGGCGCACTGTGACTTTGCCATCCTCAATCCGCGACAAAATCTCAGGAGACGCGCCAATAATGTCAAAACGCTTGTGATCATCCAAAGTATAACCGTGCACCAAAAACAAATAAGGCGATGGATTAAGGAATCTTAATGCCCGATACACAGCTAGCGAATCACCTTTATAGTCAGCGGTTAAACGCTGCGCTGGGACGACCTGCATGACGTCGCCTGCAAAGATATAGTCTTTGATTTTGTTGACATCACTACAGTATTTATCTTGTCCGGTTTGCGAGACGAACTTCGGCGTTGGCATAATAGGCGCGCTCAAATCTGGCATCTCTGCCAGCTTATCTTCTATTCTTTCAAGCTCACGGATAGCGGCGCCATAGCCATCTTCGTCGCTACAGTCAGCATAAACGATGATAGATAAAGTGTTTTCTAGATTATCAAAGACAATCACGCTCATCGATAGCATCAGCCACATATCTGGTAAAGTCATGGGATTGGGCGCCTCTGATAAGCCAATACTTGGCTCAATGACTCGCACCATGTCATAACCAAAATAGCCGACTAAGCCGCCACTGAAGCTCGGTAATGACGGGATGTCATCGGTGGTTGGCATCTTATAATTGGCCATGAGCTTACGAATATAATCGAATGGCTCAGCGACCGCGTCTACACTGATTTGGTCATCTTGCTTAATGGTCATATGGCCATCAGCGTACTGCAATATCAGATCGCTACCTAAGCCAATCATCGAAAACCGTGCCCAACGCTCGCCGCCTACTACTGACTCAAACAAATAAGCAGAACCACTCAAGTCACGCACTTTTGAAAACACAGATACTGGCGTCTGCGCGTCCATCAAACGTTTTTTGACAAGAGGGGCATGACTAAAACCTTTGCTTTTTAAGGTATTATATTCTTCGAAGGTCATCATAAGACGTCTCTGAGCACGGTATTAATAAACAAGGATAAAGTAAACCACAGCGATAATCGAGAAAACTCGCTAGTTTAAGTGAGAATTAAAACAGACAGCTAAATAAAAGCGAGCCTATATTAGGCTCGCCATTATAACAAAATAGGATAGTAAAGTTGCTCATATCATAGGACTTTAAATACCACCCCGTCAGCGAATCGAATTACGCGCCGCCCATATTAAACAGCCATAGCGCAATACCGATGATAATAAGAGCGATAAACACCCAAATAAACCAACCGCCGCTTGCTTTCTTTTCATTAGCTGCAGTATTGGCAGGATTGTTTACGGCTTGATCCATAGCATTATTACCCGCAGTTCCTACGTCGCGAGACTGACCTAGATTGGCCGTTCCTGAGAACTGAGCCGTAGCCGCTTGCTTAGCGCGTAAGACCTCTGGATCGGCTTCTTCTTGTAGAGGCGTGGTCGTGGTTTTGTCATGCTCAGGAGTTTGACGTTCGGCTACTGGGGCTTCGACTACCGGTTCTTTAGCGAGTGGTTCTTCCACAACTGGCTCTTTGGCGATAGGCTCTTTTATTGTTGTTTCTTCATTGACTGGCTCTTCAATGACCGATTCTTCTACTGATGTTTTGGCTACTGGCTTCTCGGCTACTGGATCTGCTATAACCGTGTCTTGAGGTTTACTTTCAGCAAGCGTAGAGGCGACAATATCTTCTTCTACAGGAGCTGCGGACATAGCTTCTTGACCAGCACTAGCCGCTAATACTTCACCTACGATAGTTTCTTTTACTACAGGCTCTGGCTCACCTTCTGTTGCCAATGGCTCAGCTGTCGTTTCTGGTCGGCTAGGTGACGAAGGTCTTGCTGCGATCGTTTCTTCAACAGCAGCAGGTGGTAATGCTGGCTCTGTTACCGCCTCCTTCGATGGCGTGCTAGCCGTTTGCAGATTTTCTTGTACCGAGCCTACTATGTCTTCTGGCTCTTTTTCTGCTGGCTTTGTAGCTGCTGGGTCGGTGGCGCTCTGCTCTACATTCTCAGCAGCTAAAGCCATCACTTGAAACTCAAAGCTAGCAAAACCAAGCTTATCGTCCGCGGTTAATAGCACGGTTTTATTCGCGTCAATACGCTTATCATTAACAAAGGTCCCGTTAGAAGATTCCAGATCTTTGACATAAAGCTCAGCATTTAACACGCTTAGAACCGCGTGGTTACGCGAGACCTCTTTACTGCCTAGTACCACGTCGTTATCGCTACCACGGCCTACTGATAGGCTATCACTAACGTTCAACTGTAAATCACCAAGCGCGGCTGTCAATGCTGTCAGCTGCCAAGTCATGGTAGAGCTAGGCAAGTCAGACATAGTATCTGGTGTGACTGGGTTCGATTGGTTTGTATTGTCTGTCATACGGTCATTCCTTATTATCGATAAGTGTTATTAGTCGTAATGATAAAATAAAATTTAAAACCATTGAGGTTTAGGAGCGATGTTTAGGGGCTAGGCATAAAACGCGGCTTGAGGATGCCATCAAGTTTGTTATACGGAATCGTTAATACTGGCATACCATACGCGTAAGGGCCAATAGCATAAGGCTGATAAAGAATGTTAACGCCCTTATCGGTCAAGCTCACATTGTCATTAGTGACAAAAGGCCAGTTCTGCTCATAACTTTCAATGTCCTCATCTATCGATTTAACCCAAGACTTATAAGCGTCATAGGCCAAAGCGTTAAAACGCGACTGCTGATCTGGCTTTAGCATATCATTGAAGGTTACTTGCTGTTCATTTGCCGGATCAAATATCAGATACTCACTAAAAGGCATACCATGAGCGCCGCCGGTAAAGACATAAGAGCTGATCTCAAACAACTCTAAGTCCTCTCCTTGACTAAGCTTTACATGACCTAAATATTCAGGGGTGACCATCAAGCTATATGACCAACGCACCTGTTCCGTCATATCCATAAACTGTGATTTGACGAAATCATCGATAGCGGCTTTTGCCGTCTTTTGATCAGTTGATTTATCGACTGGTGATTCACTCATTTTGCTATTGATGACTATATTATTGACGCGCTTATTGACGATATCGTTCAGCCAGTTTTGATTGGTATTTAGATATTTGACCTCAATCTCTGGGCAGTTGGCTTTTTCGTAACAGCGCTCTTGTATCTCTTTTGGTAGCTCATAATCGAGATACTCCGTACTACTGATCAAAGTGCTGGCGTTTGCCGTTAGGCCAGCAGAGAGTAAACCGCCGGTGGCAAGCGCTAGTAAGCAGCGCTGTAAGTAGCTACTCTTAGCTTCATTATCAGTAGCAGATGAATGGGTTAACACTGTAGACCTCAATGAGTTGTCGTTTAAGAAATATTATGATGAATTGCTGTAATCATAGCGTATCTGTTAACGACTCATTGTTTAAAATGTGTTGAGGGTTATGCGCCACTAGCGACTAAATGTTCAGCTATTTCTTTCCACGCGTTAGCTAAAATGGCATAAAAAAAGACACGCTTAGCGTGCCTTTTAAAATTATAGTCTAACCATCAATGCTCACGCGTATTACTAAAAGTCACTTCCGGATAGCGCTCTTGCATCAGCTGTAGATTCACGCGCGACGGCGCTAAATAAGTCAGATAACCACCACCATCAATCGATAATTGGTCATGAGCTTTTTTCTTAAATTTCGCTAATGCTGCCTCATCATCACAATGAATCCAGCGTACCGTCGCAATCGATACCGGCTCAAAGATACATTGAACTTTATATTCTTCTTTTAGACGGTGCGCGACCACTTCAAACTGTAGCACACCGACCGCGCCCAAGATTAAATCATTATTAATCTGCGGCATAAACACCTGCGTTGCGCCTTCCTCAGAGAGCTGCTGCAAGCCTTTTTGTAGCGCTTTGGACTTAAGCGGATCTTTGAGCACCACCCGGCGAAATAGCTCTGGCGCAAAGTGTGGAATACCAGTGAAATTCAGTTCCTCGCCTTCGGTAAAGCTATCGCCAATGGAGATAGTGCCGTGATTATGCAGTCCGATGATATCGCCTGGATAGGCCTCTTCTAGCGCCTCGCGATCACCGGCCAAAAAGGTTAAAGCATCGGCGATGCGCACGTCTTTAGCTAGACGCACTTGGCGCATCTTCATACCTTTTTCGTATTTACCAGAGCACACTCGCAAGAAAGCAATACGGTCACGATGACGTGGGTCCATATTGGCCTGAATCTTGAACACAAAGCCAGAAAACTTGGGCTCTGTTGCCGAAACGACGCGCTGCTCAGTCGGATGCGCTTTGGGCGCTGGCGCATATTTAACTAGCGTATCTAGCACCATATTGACACCAAAGTTGCCCAGTGCCGTACCGAATAATACAGGGGTCATCTCCCCTTTTAAGAACGCCTCAACATCGAAGTCCTCGAGCGCCATCTGCACTAGCTCAAGCGACTCTTCGAACGCGTCAAACATCAGCTTACCTAAACGCTCACGGATATCTGGATAATCATAACCTTCGCGAGTCTCAGATACGGTAATCTCGCCACCATGGCCTTTTTCATAAAGATAGGTTTTGTCCTCAGTCAGATGATAAACACCTACAAAATCCTGCCCCATCCCAATCGGCCAAGTCAACGGAATACATTTGATTTTCAGTACAGATTCAATCTCACTGAGCAGGTCGAGCGGCTCACGAATCTGCCGATCAAGCTTATTGACGAAAGAGATAATCGGCGTATCGCGCATGCGGCAGACTTCCATCAGCTTGATGGTTCGCTCCTCCACGCCTTTAGCGCCATCGACCATCATCAGCGCGCTATCGACGGCAGTTAGCGTACGATACGTATCTTCCGAGAAATCTGCGTGACCTGGGGTATCAAGTAAGTTAACGACATGCTCTTGATACGGAAACTGCATCACGGATGTGGTGATAGAAATACCACGCTCTTGCTCCATACTCATCCAATCAGAGGTAGCATGACGATCGGTTTTGCGGCCTTTGACCTCGCCTGCCACCTGAATAGCCTGACCCCAAAGCAATAGCTTTTCGGTCATAGTGGTCTTACCGGCATCAGGATGCGAGATGATAGCGAAAGTGCGGCGTTTGTCGACTTGCTTTTCTAAAACTTTTGGATCTACGCTCATAGTTTTTGGCTTCAATAATGTTGATTGAGAATACAATCTAATAAATAAAATAATGCGCGTATTGTAGCCGATTTCGTCTTAAGGTGCCCAACTTGCGCAAAAAAAACACGCCTTAAACGATTGCTAAAGCGTGTTTATTAAAATGACTCTTTGTCAGGTAAGGGGCTCAAGCGACTCGAACAGTATTCATAAAATAATATCTCTCAGACCGTACGAGAGCCTAACAGCACGTGAGATTACATGTCAGCTTAATAGTACCTGTCAATCTGAGCTTCGATAAAGTCAGCCGCTACTTCATTGACTAACGTACAGTCTACGACACCGCGAACGCTATCCTCATTCGGGCGCGAGGCGTCTTTATCGACAAAGTCAGTATCATAAATGGCAGCGTCATAATTAACACCATTATAGAGGTACTCAGGATCATTATTGATCGCAAAGAATTTCACTTGCGCCGCTGGGTTATTATTATTCGCACCAATAGATAACTCAGAGGTTCTAAAGTCTCTATTATCATTGAAGCGATCTTCTGCTGCGTCTATCCAATCATCGAGATCTGAATAATTGGTCTTGTCTTTATTATTAAAAACAAAAAATGAGCGATCGCTAGTGGTCACTGGAATATAGCAAACGGAGCCGTTAGGAAAAGTAAGCGTGCTAGGCGCATTGTTGCCAACACTAGGATAAGTGTTTAAGGCCGTAAAGATACCTCGAGCGGCATTAGAACCATTCCCCGATTGATAATTAAAGACATTTACCCCTGCTAGATTTAGCGTTCTATAAACTGTTTGATAATCGAATTTATTGTTATTATTTTTCTCATATATAGGCCGTTTCACCGTCCGACCATTCACCTCGATGTAACGATTTTCTAAGCTTCCCTCGAAATCATCTGCCAGTACTACCGAATTGTCTAAGTTGTCGATATTTTGGGTATTAAAATTACCTACGATATTGGTGACGTCAATATCGCGCTCGCCATTGCTATACTCAGTCTCAATACGAGCAATCGCTTCTCTGCCCGTTTGACGATCGATACTCTTGTCGAACTGAGTCACTGTCAGCTCATTGCTGTTTCCTGAGCCATAAATCGAATCTTCATCATCGCCGCAGCCGCTGATAACAGCAGCTAATAGCATCATGCTCGTAGGAATCATTATTTTTTTCATGGCAAAGTATCCTTTTGTCAAAATAGTCTTGCACTTGGCTGATTTATAGCGTTTACATCGTTCGTTTATCCTCAGAATTTTACAGCACTGTTATGACTATTCATAGACACCACTTGTACGCCTGATGTTTATTGTGCAGATTTACTTACAAATTCACAGTATAGATTTACTACCTTTATATAACGTTTTATGCAAACCTTGCTATGCTAAATAAGTGATAAAGGTTACTTATACTAGGGTGTGTTGACATATATAGAATAATTGATAATCATAGTGTTATGACTAGATTAACCCTAAGTGATGCCCA
>NZ_JBPYDC010000041.1:0-8389 GCF_051847575.1 Psychrobacter sp. 1U2 | reverse complement strand
GTATAGGTGTATAGGTGTATAGGTGTATAGGTGTATAGGTGTATAGGTGTATAGGTGTATAGGTGTATAGGTGTATATACACCTTATAATAAATTATTATAAATCAACAATATAGGTCTGTTATCAACGCTCATTCAACCGTGATTCAATCATCTCAGTGAGCAGTTTAGTGACGGTTGTGCGATTATCGAGCACGTATTGTTTGAGCTCAAAATAGGTATCTTCATCAAGATTGAAGTTGACTCGTGTGGTCTTTTTGGACTTATCAGTGACGTCAGACAACTCAAGAGCGTCTTTTTTATCTTTACTTGGGCGGCCAGCTTTCATAACTCTACTTCCTTATCAAAAAACGTTTTAACCTCGTTAACCAGTTGCGTGATCTCAGTCACGGCATTGCTCTTAGCAGATTCTGTCTCAAATACCGTTTTGCCGACTGAAGCGCTATTTGGATAGCTGACGCGCTGCACAATTCTGGCATCAAGAACGGGCAGATTATAATCTTGTAGCACTGCGGCAACTTCTTTGCCGATGTTAGTGTTTTGGATCGCGCGAGAGACCACAAAGGCGGCTTTGAGCTTACCATCGGTCATCTCGATGCGCTGCTGCACCAAATCAACCAAATCATTGGTCGCCCACACATCATAGGGGCTTGGCTGTACGGGTATCAACACAAAGTCAGCGGCTTTGATTGCAGATAGTGCCAGATTGGTCGCTTGCGGTGAGCCATCAATTACGATGAACTCTTTATCAGAAACATTTTTTAAATCCTTATCAAGCGTTGGTCTATCAAGGCCGATAACAGGAACAGGATTGTCTTCATCAACGGCTCTCCAATCGCGAGCACTGCCTTGCTGATCACTATCAACGAGTAGCACACTATGACCCTGAAGTTGTAGCCCACGTGCTAAATGCGTGGCTATCGTGGTCTTGCCGCTGCCGCCTTTTTGGTTCAGTACTGCGATTACTTTCATGGTAAAGGCCTTATGATGATTATATATTCATACACTCAAATGAGTAAGTACTCATATAAGTATATTATCGCAAAGGGCTAGTAAGCACAACTGAAAGTATTGAGCTTATTAGTATTGGATAGGTCTTACTATTAAACCGATATGACACGTAGTAAAATGCACTGCTTAATAGCGCTATGCGTGTTTAGCGAATAATTTGTATGCTAATAGCACTATATTTGAAATAGGAGAGGGTAATGGTTAAGTGTCATTTATCAACGATAATGGGTGAAAAGCGCCTTAAAATTGCAGATGTTGCAAGAGAAACTTCTATCAACAGAGGCACAATCACGCGTATGTATCATGAAGAAGCCACTCGAGTAGATTTAGAAGTGATTGAAAAGCTATGCCGCTATTTTAAAATTGAGGTAGGCGATCTATATGAACTTACTGACGATTCAGACATCTAATCTCTAAACACATAAAATAACCTACAGTAGGTTATTTTATCTTGCAATGAGTCAAAATGCGTGTATAATTTTACCTGTAGCAGAACATTTAGTTAATTAAGAAATCTAATTAATCTACAGGAGGTTATTATGTATACGTCAGCGCAGCAACCAACAACGTCATCTTGGTTTGATCACAAAGTGAAGGTTTTAACCAAGCAACTGATTCAAAACTTACAAATACAGCAAGGCTCACAGCTGGCCAAAATATTGGACGTGAATCCGATTTTCTATAATGATGAGGCGCTTCATGTATGGGTACAGCGCCAGATAGATGAGGGGTTAATCGTTGATGATGAGGCGATTGGTGTGCTTGAGGCGGCGTTTATTGATTTAATGAATGCTAAAGAAGCTGTATAAATACTTGATTAAAAGAACGAGCAAAGTTTAGCTGATCAAACTAGTAGCTAAACTTTACTCATGTTTTCACACATTATTTTAAAACTTGAAATAAATGAAAAGGCTTTGTGCTTTCAGCAAGTTGAAATAGCAATGGAGTTATATCAGCTTTTCTAAGATTAATTTTTTTAGCAATATCGTCTAGGCTAATTCCTTCTGAAGTTAACTCACTAGTTATTGTATTGAGTACTTGGGAAGTCTCTCTATCCATTGGATAAGGCTCTGACTTACGATAATTATATTTTGCTATTTCTGGGCAGAGCACTCTTGTATAAACCCACTCACTTATGAACCCTAGCTTATGCATTCTATATGCCAGTGCTACTAAAGATACGCCGAACACTTTTTTCAGCTCAATAAGATTGTTGATGGTAGGATTTACATGTCTATATTCCATTAATGCAACTTCGGGCATCAAGAACGCAGATGCAAACTCATCTGCACATCTTTCGACTACTTTTGAATCCAAGTCTTCATCAAGTGATTTACTAAAACTTTCAGACATTTTCATACTGTATATATCTCTAACTAAATGACCTAGTTCGTGACATGCATCAAAACGACTTCTCTCCATAGTTTTTTGGTTATTAAGAAAGATAAAAGGTGTGTCATCATACCAAACGCTAAAAGCATCAATATATTCCGATTTTACAAAAATAGAAAAAATACGTATACCTTTTGACTCTAATAGAGCAATTAAGTTCCCAATAGGTTTATCACCCAGGCCCCAGTCGTAACGGAGCGAATTAGCCGCTTCTTCAGGAGATAGATGAGATAAATCAGGAAGTTCTGATTGAACAAGTTCAAACTCCTCTTCAAACCAATCATTAAGCATAAAGCCAGTAATGCCATAAGTTAAAGCTTCGGCTTTGACTTTCTTAGTCATTCTAGAACGAGATCTAAAACTAACACTATGTTCATCAATGATTGGTAAGTCACTACCTTTAAAAAAATCGATAGGGAAGCTTAGCACCCTTGAAATATCAACTAAATTAGGCTCAGTATTTCCTTTTAGATAATTTGTTAATGTTCTAGGAGTAATATTTAGCTTTTCTGCTAATTCAGCTTTGCTCACAGCTCGCCTATCGATTGCAAACTGTAATCGATTTGGATTAAACATATATTAGCCTTGAATTGATTAAGCTTTTTTCTTACGCTTGACAGGAACTACTCCTACCTCAACTTTTTCTTTCATACGCGGTGTTGTAGGAATGTTGAACTTAACATCAGGGATTTTGATCCGCGTACCCCAGTCATTGATCTTACCTTTTGCAAATGATTTTGGCTGCGAAAGCTCTAATCTCATTAACTCACCAAATCGGTAATGAAGTAAAGTCCAAATGGTCGTTCCTTTATCAGAGTTTAATAGCGGATAAATATCATCTTTAAGGGTATTTCCCTTAATTGATCTATTGCTTACGTTTCCATCTCGTAAACCTACATACTTGTTACCTGCAAAAACACGAATTGCATGCTCCTTACACGGCGATATTACGTATGCAACCCCACCTTTACCATCAACTTTAGTCCAACCAAGAGCACATAGTTTTTCTCTAAGAAAACCTGTAATGTGAAATTGCCACATTGCTAACGGAGCATTAGCTGGAAAAGAGCTTCCAACATGTTGAGTTTTTTCATTAGCGGCCAGAATCACCTCGTAAACTAGTTGAGTTGTAAGACTGGGGTGAATGGCAGCAAGAGCGCTAACGACCTCAGAATTTTCATCAATAAATTTGTCTGAAATAGCATCAAACGATGGTTGTAAAGAGAACATGGCATTTCCGATATATTATCATCAATTTGATGTATAATAATCGGAAATGCCATGTAAGTAAATAGCTAAGCGTCAATAAGATAAATAGAGCGAATTAAGTTCAGTTGCGTTGAGTATTTAGCATAGTTATTCTTATAGCCATAAGGATGGCACCCTAGTGAGGACTTGAACGCTAAACTGTGGGTTAATGGTATTAACGTTTTAACTTGCTGAGATAAGCACAGTGTACTTCATGGTGTACTTACCACACATATTCTATTAGTGATTGGTGCGATTCAGGTTAAGGAGAGATGCGCCGCTATTCGTTTTCCCCATTCAGAGTTAGAAATGAAGCCAATATTTTCTGACTTTATTTCTTCTAAAATAGTATAACAAGCACTAAGCTGGTTAATAGTATTAATGATCTCAGTTTTTTGACGTTTCGCTTCAGTAAGTTTTTCGGAAATAGTAATTAAAGCTTTATCAATATTGAGAGTGCCATTGAAATGATCATTTAGGTGTCTTTTAAATTCATTAAGAGTAAAACCGATAGCTTGTGCGCCTTTAATCATTTTAATACGCTCAATACATTCAGGATGAAATTCGGTGTATAGGCGTGATCCTGCTTGGCGTTTTCGAGATTTCAGTAGCCCCATCTCATCGTAATGACGAATAGTATCTTTGGTTGTGTTAGCTTGTGTTGCTAAAGCTCCTATTAATAAGAATGATGTATCAGATTCCATACTATAACCTTAAAAATATAATTTTTATCTAGTTTTAAATAACTATACCGCAACCTATAAAATACTATTGGCTTCTGAATATGGTGTACCCCAAAACAGACGTAGGGCTTGTTCTGTTGGTCTAAAAAATAGTAAAACCTTTAGTTTTCCAGAGCCTACCACACAAAGCTTCATTACCTGTGAACAGGCGATTGGTGATTTGCCTAATGAAACTATTGGAGATGTTGAGGGCTATTCCATTGAAGCCCAAATTAACTATCAGCGACTAATGCGAATGGATAGCAATATTTCATATTTTTTTGTTTTCTGTGCTGACACAAAACCGCCTTTCAAGGCAACGCCTTAGTATCAATATCACGGTTACGAGGTAGGGTAAGATAAGGGAAACGGCTCACCTTGGCCCGTATCTTTTTTTGTCGTTTGCTTGGATTACCCCAGATAACTTCTAAGGTGGTACCTTCGATGGCATACTCGGTTTCAATAACCGCCAAAGAAATCATACGACGGTAATAAAACGAATAAATACGTCCGCTTGAAATACCTATACTGCGACTATCTATCTGCACCTCATCTGCCACAACAATAGAACTCTGCGTTGTCCAAATAGGATTGGCTGGGAATTCCATAAACTCAAAAGGCTCACCAGACTCAAAATAAGAGGCATAGATATCCTTAATATCGTCCGCATACCATTCAAGCGTTACAATTTTTTTTGCTTGCTGCTGCATGGCAACTTCAAGGGCGGCTCTGCCAACGAAGTCATGATCAAAGGTGATCATATGCCCCCAACCTAAATCGATAGGGTTAAAATAACGACGGGTGATATCGACACCTGCACTGCCTGGCAGTTTGGCAAGCAAAGCATCGTATTTGCCATTTAGATAGTCCATAAAGTCTTCATCTTGGGTCCAAGCAGGTAAAAAGTGGATAAAGGCTTGGGCAAAACCATTTTCCGTATGATTCATACCATAAGCACGCATCCCTAGACGAACTAAGTTAAACGGTTGTCCTGCTGCCATTAAGGCTTGGTAAACCAACGGAGCATCTTTGATATCCCCATGCACCTCATATGCCAGTGTGCCTGCTACGCCCAACCGAAAAATCCGCACAGCAATACCTGTTGGTGGTAGTTCATCCCCGTAGATATGCACTGTGCGATGCCAAATAAATTTAATATCGCTGAGGGATTCTTGGGTGGCTGCCTCGAGAATTTTCAAAGATAAGGAACCACCCAGTTGGAACAGAAAGGTTTTGCCTGTCAAATCTTCAATATTGACATCATAGTTGCCACGACTGGCAATGTATTCTAGGTAAGGTGATAAAAAATATGATACGAACGCATTATCCTCTGTGCGAAGCAGCATACCATCCGCCATCACATTACCCTTATAGTTACACATCACGGCATGCTTTGATGCACCAACGCTAAATCGGCTAAAATCGTTGATACAATGATCGCGAAACAATGTTAATGCATCGGGTCCTGTGATGCGTGCAGGCATTGGTGGGTTTAGCCCAGCGTGCAAGTAACAGCTCTCTTTCCATGAAAGGACTTCTGTTTTCCAGTCCATAAATTGATAGGGATAAAGATGCCCAAACGCCACATTGTAATCGGCAACGTCTTTAAAAAAAGGAATATAAGGGCTATAGGGAATAGTATTCTCTTGCTTCATGAGTGACTCCCGTCATTAAGTAGCATGCGTCATCTCAAGTAATTGCTGTTTAAGGGCATGTAAATCTTTTTTGGCAGTGAGCTTGCCGCCGTGTAATAAATGGGTGAACCAAATGCCATCGGCTGCCATTCTGACTACTTCAAGCTGTAGGCTGTTATCGGTCTTTTGATGCTTCACCATACGCCCTGCCATCCACACATCCCAACGCTCAACTAGCTCAGGTCTGGCACACAGCGAAAATGTCAAAGCTGAAGACAATCTATCATCAATACAGGCAAAAAAAGTGGCATGGATATAGGCTCTAGTAAAACGACCGTAATCGCCTGTATCTTTATCTAATAAGTCGTCAAGCAACTTGTCAAGCATCGCTAATTCACGGTCAAATACAGCTCCAATTAGAGTCTTTTTATTGGGAAAATGATGAAATAAAGCTCCTTTAGTGACCCCTGCCTCAGTTGCCACCTTATCAATGCTTACCCCTGCAAAGCCGTGCGTAGTCATTAAACTTGCGGTACTTTGTAATAAGCGATGCCGCACCATGTCAGGGTTTTTTTTAGGTCTATTCAGGTTAGTCATTAGCCATGTCCACTCATTTTAGAAAAGCCATTAATCACCACTACTCCAATCACAATCAGTGCAATACCTACAATGGCCGCCATATCTGGTTTTTGCTTAAAGACCAAGACGCCAATAACCGTTGTTAAGATAATCCCAAGACCACCCCAAGTTGCATAAGCAATGCCAATGGGTAAGGTGCGTAATGCCTGTGCCAGCATAAAAAATGATCCTGCAAAAAATACCCCACAGATAAGAGTCGGCACAAGGCGAGTGAAATGCTCAGATTTGCCTAAAAACGTGGTAGCGATGACTTCAAGTACGATGGCAAAAAACAGAGCAGCATAGGATAAAAGCGAGTTCATAAAATTAACCAGTAGGAAAAAATCCTATTATACATACCAACTGGTTGGTATACATAATAAAATTTGTGACTTTTTTATGTTAAATTTCTTTAATGGGGTCAGCATAGGATCTGGAAAGATTAGCCCGCTAAGTGATTTATTTGAGTTGATGAGCTGAAAGCAAAGCTTTTAAGTCATCTTGTTTTATTTAAGTATATTACTGGTTTTTCCCTGTACAGAACCTGAAGGGACTTGAAGTAGTGACACTACCTGCATTGATATTTACATGTGCAATAATTGGTGTAATGATATATGTCATTATGGCAGGCTATGCTCGACAATGATTAAAAAGCCCAAAATCTCGTTAGAATTTCAACTGAGCTGGCACATCGTTTATGGGACTTGCAGGAACTTGGCTAGTGGTCAAAAGTTAAGAAGTTTTACAGTTGCTATATACGGTTTACCTTCAGCTAAATTGATATCAGGTCTGTGAATAGAGTATACCCCATTGGAACCATCCTTTGATGGTTTTCAAATATATTTACAGACTATCTAAAATAGACTGTTATAACGAAACCACTTTAAACGACCTATCACTAGACTATACCCAAAACATAAAACTTCTAAACGACAACCTATCTATCATTTGACTTTTATTTGATATTAAATGATAGTAATATCTTGCTATTATCAATGAACATCAATTATTAAGTCTAACTGATACAAAGAGGTATTATGACCGTTCGTATTTATGTGAGAGCCAGCACTAAGGATCAAGACGCTACTAGAGCATTAATAGATTTGGTTGCCTTCAGTAGCCGCTATGGTGATAGCTATGTTGATTACGTTGAGCACTTCAGTGGTACAAAGCTCGATAGACCAATCTTAGCTAAGTTGCTAAAGGACGCCGAGCAAGGCGATATTTTATTGGTTGAAAGCGTGGATAGATTAAGCAGACTATCTCAAGATGATTTTTCGATTCTAAAGCAGCGTATTAAAGATAAGGGCTTACGATTGGTGGTGGCTGATCTACCAACCACACATACGATGAGTGACGGTATGACAGGTGAGATCCTAAAAGTGATTAACGATATGCTGATCGATTTATTAGCGACCATGGCAAAGCTTGATAATGACAAGCGTAGAGAGCGCATTAAACAAGGATTGGCCAACAGTGGCTATAAACCCACTGGTAAGAAAGCCAATACCGCAAAACACAATCGTATTAAAGCATTGGCTAGTCAAAACAATATGACAAAAGAAGAGATCGCTAAGGCGGTTGGTGTTGGCGTAGCTACCGTTTATCGTGTCTTAAAGCAGGTCAATAGCTGAGGTATTTTAAATATCGACTCAACGTGACCTTTGGTCTTGATTTAAAGGCATCGCTGACCCCTGCCGTCAAATCCGTATAACTAAACTTGGGAGATTTTAATTACGCAGCCTGACGATAATAATCAAACCAC
>NZ_JBPYDC010000040.1:0-11088 GCF_051847575.1 Psychrobacter sp. 1U2 | reverse complement strand
AATGTATGGTTTATCCTTTTTCATTATCAAAGTCCAAATTAGTGTTATTACATGCAGTTCTACATGAGTATACCCCAACAGAACTACCAAAACCGACCGAATAAGCACCATTAGCACCACATAAAACAGACTGCTATAATGAAACCACTTATAACAGTCTGTGAGATCTATTGTGCTGATCCGAGCCTACCTTCGCGCCTCAACCAAACAGCAGGACGCAAGCCGCGCCAAAGCTGAGCTTACCGCCTTTGCTAAAGAGCATGGCCACAAGATTGCAGCCTTCTACGTTGAGAATGAATCAGGAGCGACGCTCACGCGCCCACAGCTGATGACACTCATTGATGAAGCATCTGAGGGCGATATTATCCTAGTTGAGCAAATAGACCGTCTTGCACGGCTTAATCAGGCTGATTGGGATACCTTAAAGCAAATGTTATCAGATAAAACACTGGCTATCGTCTCAAAAGAGCTACCCACCTCGTTTATGGCGTTCCAATCAGACAAAAGCAGCGAATTTATGAGCAGTATCTTACAAGCTATCAATTCGATGATGCTTGATATGCTCGCTGCCATTGCCCGTAAAGACTATGAAGACCGCCGCCACCGTCAAATGCAAGGTATCGCTAAAGCTAAGGCTGAAGGCAAATATAAGGGTCGCGGTAAAGATGTTAAAAAGCGCAAGGTAATTGCTAGTCTCTTAAATTCTGGTCTCAGCTATAGTGACATTCAAAAGACTACTGATTGCTCCCGTCATCTGATCGCTAGTGTGTCAAAAGAGCTTAAAGAAGGTGACAGTAGCTTCTAGAGCCAGTGTAACTATCTGGGTTTATCGTTTAATAATGAGACTACGTTTTGGTGTGAGCATAACCACTGAGCAGTATCACAGCAGCGATACCCAATTAATTTTATGATCACCTCATAATCCTTATTAAGATCCCTTCTAAAAATCGGCTCATGGTGGGCAATACGATTTCTGAGCCGTCTGATCTTTTCCAAATCGTTATAGATCTCACTTCTCAACGCCGCAATGTCGCTATAACTAGGCGCATAGGGAAAAGTATCCCTAAGATAAGGTAACCACAGCTGATCATCATGACGACTTGTGAACATCTTTTGCCAAAACACAAAATTTAGCTCAGGAATGACTTTGTTCACATCGGACACTTTATCTCGTGCTTTCTGCACGTTGTTTCTAGGGTTGTAGCCATGTCTAGGATTGGGTAGGGTATTTATGAAACCAGTCTCCCAAGGCCACTGGTTACCATGTTGCTTAAACAATACCTCTGAAACGGCATTTCTGATAGTCACCTCGCAAATATGTAAACAAGGAAAAAATGCACCTGATATGTTGGCATTCCATTGATACAGTTCTAGAGCCTCATCTAGAGTAACCGTATATTTTTCATAAGTAGATAATCTTGGCTGTGACAAGGTACTCCTGATCACATCAGCGTTAAGCATTGAATTCATACTAATAAAGCCTTATAATTGAATTGTGAGCTAGGGGTATCGTAGGTTAACACCTCCCCCCTAGACGATTGCGAAAACCCTGCCTTTGTGCAGGGTTTTCTTTTTTTACCCTAGGAGCACATACACCACCCACAAAAAGCGCTGTTATCTGATTTAGGCTTATCTGGTGCAGCTTTTAAGAATAATTATCATTTGAATCTTTTCTTATCGTCATAGTATGTTCGTCTAGAAATACCCAGTTCTTCCCAAGGCTTTAATGATTGCTCTGAAGTTGGATCAGGTTTGCGCTTAGACACTTTGCCGCCTTTACTGCCTTTAATCGCCTGACGGTGTATAAACTCATGATAGTGGTAGCCATCACGTTTCCAGCAATATTTGGCAATGCTTTTGGCAGTGGCTTTGATCTCTGAGTAAGGTAATGGCTCAGGAAACGCCATATTGACGCTCAGGGCATGTTTAAGCACTGAGTTATACCATAACTCCCACTGCTTGCCTCGATGCTCTCTGACGGCCTTATACGCCCAATGACGCACGGTATCAAATAAGGTGCAGTTGCGACCAAGGCCGCTTTGCTTCTCGGTGGTGTTCAAAGCGCGTAGCTCGATAAATTCAGCTAAATAGTCCAGCTTATATTTTTCATCCGTCCATACCTCGGTACGCCAATAAGGGTGTAAGGGATTTTTGGTGATGAAGTTGCTGTATCCTGAATCAGCGCGAGTGGCTCTGATCAGTCCTGCTTGTATGGCGGCTAGGTATTTTAGGGCTTTGATACTGCCGTTTTCACTGGTGCAAACAGGTTTTTCTAGCTCATAGACGATGTGCGCGTGACCATTCACAGGGTTTTGGGTCGTCCAGCGCGGCGGCGGCAGGTATTCTTCAGCCCAGCGCATTGCGCCATGTGGATGATCAATATCTAAACCGATAAAGTGGGTCATGCAGGGCGGATTGTGCTGGATGTAGCGCTTTTTAACAGCGATCTGTTTTGGCTGGATACTAAGAGTGCCTAAATCATCAGTGCAATAAGGCTTGTAGGGCAGGGTTGGGTATAACTCAGGTAGCAGTAACATAACGCACACTTGTATTAGTGTGCCTGCTGATATAAAATATAGGTACGATTTTTGGGTTTTATATCTGCTGACACGGATTAAAATTCAATCAACCCCTAGTGTTGGTAGCACTGGGGGTTAATCATTTCTAGGGTTTGAGTTTACGCGCTCGTTATCTCAACGTCAAACAGCTAGCGACACTTATCAGCTGCAATCAATGCTCTAAGTCGGCTTGCTGCTTGGCTGTTAGACGTGGCAACTCCTCTATGCGATAGCTAACTTTGTTCATATTGTCTCCTTTCAGCTCTCATAGCTCTTCTACACAATCTAAGGCATCAAAATACCTTGTATCAGCAGATACAAGGAATAGGGTTAAACAGTCGTTAGCAGTCCATATCTTTTTTTCGAAGTAGCATATTCACCCACTCTGCTTCGCGTTTCTTAATTTTTTCTCTATCAATACCCACTATTTGCCATTTATACGTCTTGAACTCAGAATTTTTTAGATGAGTAGTAAGTTTAAAAGCTCTATAAGTGGGGAAAAGGTAACTTGTTTTTCTAATCTCTTTAGTCAAACGTACACGAGATACTTTACCACTTTCCTCTTTCGCATAAGCTGCATGTTCAATATCTGAAGGTGATAAGTCTTCTAACCTTGTTGCTTCTGCCCATAGCAAATCAATCAAAATCAAACAACGTCTTCGAATACCGTCATGATAGATAAGCCAATCTTGCAGTTCTCTACGTACTTCCTCATGCCTTGATAACTTTCTATATCGTCCAGTTTCGTCTCGCAGCGTGTCATATGACTCACAATCATAATATACATCTAGTAAGACCCTAAAAGGACGACTATGACGAAGTAACTCACTACCAAACAAAGGGTACACGTCCTTTATATTTAATTGCCCTTGTAGTATTCTCAAGCACACATCACTTAGGGTGTTGCATATATAACTAATGGATTCTAGCGCCCAAACTGAAGGAGAAGTATCCAAGTTTTTTCTAACTAATTTACTTAGCTCTGATTGCAAACTTTTACTTGCAACTTGATAATATTCATCTTCACCTCTACCCACAAACACTACAATAGCCCAATACCTTCTATACTCATTCCATCTGGATCTGTACTCTTGAAGCAAAGCTAACTGGTTCTGTCTTTTCTGGCTTATAAGCATCATTACTTGAGCAATACCAACTAAAACTAATAAGCTTGTCAAAATTGACATTATTAATTCATTAAAATCAGATTTTTCAGTTACAGTCTGGATATTTATCCTATCTTCTTCTAAAGCTTTTTTTTCTAAAAGATTGGTATTTATAGGTGTTTTTTCATAGGTGTTATTAAACGTACTCACACACGCTGTCGCTATTATGATAAATACAGCTATGCTCAAAATCTTTATTCTATTAAGCATTTCTAAGCATTTCCTCTATTATTTTTTTAATTTTTGCGACTCCAACTTTTAATGGTCTTACTCTCATAACCTCTTGCCTTGGCAAGCTCTACTGCCAAACGATTAACGAATTTTAGCTTGCTGGTCATATTATCTTCTTCGTTCGTATCTTCAGCATATTTCTCTATTGTCTCGCGTGGTACGCCTTCAGAAAGGCAGATATTCGACATAAGATCTATTTGGGTATCAAGCTGAGAATTTGCATTTCCTATCTGAATTTTTAAGGCTTTAATCTCAGCGTCTTTGGCTTTTAACGCCTCATTTCTAGCCGCCAGTACCGCCGTTTGATAGCTATTTTCTGCTCTGTCATAAAGATCACTAACCTCTGTAATAACGCCTTGAGTGATCAAAGATTCTACATAGCTGGTGAGCGTATTTGGCGCATTTTTGCATAAAAAGTCGTGTAAATCAGCATCAATTCTAATATTGAGTTTTTTGCGATTTTGCATCAGTTTTAAAATCCGTTTGTGGTACAAGTTAAGCCTTTATTATAAAGGCTTTTATAAGAAAAAAAACATAATTTGTGGTACTACGTGCCCTTCGTTTGTCATACACGTAAACCCTTACGCTGTATGGCTTTGCGCGTTTGCAACCAGTTGCGTAGTGTGTGTACTTATATTCTGCCGTCGGCACGACAGTCCTTTTGGCAAGTTTTGCTTAACTTGCCAAATGCGTTCATCAAAATTATTTTGCTGCGGATTTTGTGGTTTTTTTTGGGCTGCTTGGATGTTCTAGGCGGTAGTTTTTTGGTGAAATGAGAATTTGAGAGATCAAATTAGATCGGGTGAAACGTCAGATTTTATTTTGCTGATCTTGTCAGCTGCTCTATAAAAATTGGAAGCCTATCCGTGATCATAATTTTTCTGACTTGAAGGAATATTCCTAAGCTGCTGCTTAGGAACTTTTGATTAATTCTTGATGCTACAGATAACGATACTGATCACTTGTGTTCCATTTGGTCAGTAATAGCGTTCTCACTGTCACTAAGAAAAAGTCGTCTTATGAACTGCGACCAACTAAACCCTATCCAAAAATACCCCATTTTTGACGGCGGTAGCCTATCCTGCAATCCTAAAAATATCCTCTACCACCTCCATTTTTCTATTTAGGTTCAACTTACTAGCCTCATTAACATGATTTTAAAACTGATACGTTCATTTGGTTTCATATGCGTTCAAATAGATTCATTAGCGTTCAAAAATTCGTTTCAAGAGGCTGCAATACGTTCAAATAGTTTCAAATACATTCATTTGGTTTCATTGGTGTTCAAAGGTACTATAGGAGCTACCAATGATGATCAATCAACCATGCAGGGAATATTATGGCAAAAAGTAAGCTGACGAAAAATGCTATCCGCTTCATTATCCAAAAGCGAGAGGATTGGTATGTTAACTACACTTTTGACGACATTGCTAAGTTATTAAAACAAGAGTTTGATATCAACATCACTGAACAAGGGGTTAGTAAGAGTTATCGTAAGCACAAAGATGATAAGTATTTTCAAAGTGGGCAGCTTGTAGCTAATAACGGTGATACTGAGGTTATGTCAAAAAAAGAGAAGTATGAACGTAGGGTTAGATCGCGTCGTACAGATAACTCTGTGCCTGAACCTTATTTAGACAATAATGACCAGCGTGATTTTGATGAGAGTGCAGGTAAAAATTATGATGTGAACGAATTTTTCTTGAAGTAGATTTTATTAAATAAAAAACAAAAAAAGGTTTTTAATGTTTTTAATGCTTTTAAAAGCTTTTAAGTCATCTGAAAGCATTGATATCATTGGACTACAGAGTCCATTAAGGGACGTTTACCTGTCAATTAAGGGACGTTTACCTGTCAATTAAGGGACGTTTACCTGTCAATTAAGGGACGTTTACCTGTCAATTAAGGACGTGTATTGTTTACGTCATTTAAAAGACATGTTAAATTAACGTCACTAATTAGAATGGGTTTATAGATATGAGCAGCAAAAAGTTAAAAAATGAGGTTGTTAAAACTCACAGGCTAAATACAGCTCTACAGAAATTATCACTTGCTGAAATTCGACTCATGCAGTTAGCGATTATAGACGCAAGAGAGACAGGCACAGGCATAGATACCGTAACTCCCTTACCTATCCACGCAAGCCGCTATGCTGAAGCGTTTGGTGTAACAAGACAAACGGCGTATGAAGTTCTTATTGAGGCTGAGACCTCTTTATTTAAGCGTTATTTTACATTTCTTGATGAGCGGGATGGTAAGCCAGTTAAGTCTCATTGGGTAAGTCAGGCAAAGTATTTAGATGATGAAGCAATCATAGAAATAATGCTTACACCTGCTGTAGTTCAAGAGATTACACGTATCGATGCTATAGAAGCTAAAACTCTATTCACAAGATTTGCGCTTGAGCAGGTAGCACCAATGAAGAGTGTGTACTCTGTGAGGTTATACGAACTACTTAACCAATGGAGGCAAGCCAAAAAGGTAAGCTTTGATCTTGATGTTTTCAGAGGGCAATTAGGTGTTGAAGATACTGAATATAAGGCAATGAGCGACTTTAAAAAGCGCGTTCTAGACCTTGCAGTGAAAGAAATAAATGAAAAATCAGACCTGAAAGTCAGCTACGAACAGATTAAAAAGGGCGTGGCTATAGTAGGCTTTAAATTTAAGGTATTAACTAAAGCGCAACCAAAAAAAGCGAAACTGGAAGCTGTCAGAGACGGGAACATAGCAGATATGTTCACGATTGAAGGGTTAAATGATAAGCAGCTTGGGCGCATTGCCCGAAATCCGCAGTTTATCGCAGACTACAATCACATGGTTAGCTCAACGAGTCCAGCTGGTCAGAGCGAACAAGCGTGGGAGTTTGAGATGATTAATCGCTTGAAAAAAGACGCTTCACAGTTTAAAAAGCGCCCTGTTCGAGAGTATTTGGATTATTAAGTCTTCAAAAAACCAAAATATTGCGTATCATTAGGCGCACTCCTAATAATCCATACAACAAGGCGATCCATGAGTTCAGACTATCAGCACATCCGCGAGCAGCTGCAATTAGTTATCCACGATTACAAAGATGCTGAGGGCTATGAGAGGGGGCAAAGTCAGAACTTTTGGACGCAAGTATTCAATGCTTACGGCGTAGCAGGTCAGACCCAGCTAAAAGCGTTTGAGCATCGTCTCAAAAAAGACAAGTCACAAAAGTACGTGGATGCCTTTATTCCAAAGCTTGTGATGATTGAGCAAAAAAGTCGCGGCGTTGATTTAAACAAAGCCTATAACCAAGTTAGCAAATACTATGAACGCCTAAGCAATGCTGACAAGCCGCGCTACATCGTGCTTTGCAACTTTGATGAGCTGTGGATCTTTGATCTTGATAACCCTTTAAACATCAAAGAGTATAAATGCGCTTTAACTGACTTACCTAAAAACGCTGAATGGCTAGGCTTTTTAGTGCCTAGCACTGGAATAATGGAGATCATCGAGGAAAACCCGATTAACCGTCAGGCAACCGAAATGGTGGCCAAACTGCATCAAGCTTTTATCAATGACGGTGTGGATGCTGACGAGCTGGCACTATTCTTAACGCGTCTGATATTCTGTTTCTTCGCTGATGATACTGGCATCTTTGGGCAAAACAACCTTTTGCATGGCTTACTTAAAAACCACGCAAACCCTGATGGTAGCAACCTCAACGAAGTATTTAGCACCCTATTTAATACACTAAACACTGAAAACCGATCAAGCCGTCTGCCACAGCACTACGCTGATTTTGCCTACATTAACGGCGATCTGTTCTCAGACACGATCAGCATCCCTTATTTTGATGAAAACCTGTATAACCTCGTTGTTGACTGTAATGGCCTTGATTGGAGCGAGATCAGCCCTGCTATTTTCGGTTCAATGTTCCAAAGCGTCCTTGATATAGATAGCACTGATAATAGCGATGACAAACGCCGCGAGTTCGGCGCTCACTACACCAGTGAGAAAAATATCTTAAAGGTCATCAATTCCTTATTTCTGCAAGACTTGCGTGACGAGTTCGCCAAGTGCGCCAAAGACAAGCCACGCGCAATCAGGCTTTACAACAAACTGCCCACGCTCAAGTTTTTTGACCCAGCTTGCGGCTGCGGTAACTTCCTTATCATCGCCTATCGAGAGCTACGCTTACTAGAAAACCAGTTGATTGCACAGATTTATGGTGATGAAAGGGGCTTACTCGATATTAGCAGTATGTGCCAAGTCACCGTGGATCAGTTCTATGGCATCGAGATTGAGCCACACGCCGCGCATATCGCAAGGGTGGCCATGTGGATCACCGATCACCAGTTAAACCAAGCCACTGCTGACCTGTTTGGCACAACGCGCCCCACAACGCCCATTGTGTACAGTCCACACATCACTGAGGGTAATGCCCTACAAATTGATTGGGAGAGCGTTCTAGCGGCAAATGAATGCGATTTTGTGATGGGTAATCCGCCGTTTATTGGTTATACCTATCAAAGTAAAGAGCAAAAAGCGGATATGGCGCATGTGGCAGGTGATATTAAGAAGTCTAAAACTTTAGATTACGTGGCTGGATGGTATATCAAAGCCATGCACTATATGCAGTTGGTCACAAAGCAGAGGCATCATGTCGAAACGGCGTTTGTATCGACCAATTCCATCGTTCAAGGTGAGCATGTAGCGGTGTTATGGCAGTATTTGCTTGAAAACTGCGGTGGGTATATTAACTTTGCTCACCATACCTTTAGATGGACGAATGAGGGCAAAGGTGTAGCAGCGGTTCATTGCGTCATCGTTGGCTACTCGACACACGAGCGTCAAGAAAAAACCATTTTCAGTTATGACGATATAGCCGCCGACCCTATACCAAATAAAGCAAAGTTAATAAACGGATATTTGATAGGTTCGCCTATCGTTTTTTTTGATCGAAAAAACAAACAAGTATCTAATGAAAATATAATGGCGAAAGGTAGCCAGCCTACAGATGGTGGGAACTTGCTACTATCTAATGAGGAATACTTAGAGCTATTAGAAAAAGAGCCGCTAACCGAAAAGTATTTGCGCCCCTTTATAGGTTCACAAGAATTTTTAAACGATGTTAAACGCTGGTGTTTGTGGTTCGATGGAGTCGATCCAATAGAGTTAAATAAGGATTTGGCACAGATGCCAAACGTCGTACAGCGGTTAGAAAACATCAAGGCAATGCGAAGTGATAGCACTAAAAAAGCCACGCAAAAGCTGGCAGCTACGCCTCATCTATTCAGCGAAATACGCCAACCATCTTCAGGGAGCTATCTTTTAGTCCCTAGCGTATCATCAGAAAATAGAAAATACGTACCTATAGGCTTTTTTGATCATACAACGGTATGCAGCAACCTTGTTTTTAGCTTACCTCATGCAAGTTTATACCACTTTGGAACGCTCTCTAGCAGTATGCACAATGCTTTTATGCGCTTAACAGCTGGTCGCCTAGAAAGCCGTTATCGCTATTCAAATAGCATCGTCTATAACAACTTCCCTTATCCATTTATGGCAGAAGATGACAGCAGCAAGGCGACCAAAGCGCGTGATGACATTGCCAAAGCCGCACAAGCGGTCTTAGACGCTCGTAAGCTCTATCAAGACGGTAGTGAAGACGCACCTACTTTAGCCAAGCTATACAATACATATATGATTGATCCTTATCCTGAGCTAACTAAAGCCCATGCTGCGCTGGATAAGACAGTGGATAAGGCGTATGGCTATAAAGGCAAAGGGGATGATGCGAGTCGCGTTGAGTTCTTGCTAAAGCAGATAGCTGAGGCTTAGAGCCACGATCTAAAGATCTTATTAAGCGCCACTGACCTTTAGTTAGAGATAACTAAAGGTTTTTTTTGTGCCTGAAATTTAGTGATTTACGTATGAGAGAGAGGCGCGGAACACCCCTCAAAGCCTAGTAAAAAGGTCATTCATAATAGTATTAGGCGGATCGGAAATAATGGCTCTAATTCGATACATCAACGGATAGCGTGGATTTGCCCAATACACGTCAAACGTACTTGTTGGGCTTACAGTAAAGGACTTTAATAACGATATCGGAACTCTGTCCCGTAAGATTAAGCAATCAATGTCAGTAAAATGAGAGTTATAACTGGGAGATCAACTATTTGCGGTGTATTACGTGCAATACACCGTGATTGACATCGAGTATCTATTGTTATTTTTAGATAATTAGCACCTGAACCGCCTCATTTAGTCCGATTTTCTGATGTTCAATAAAATATCAGTCGTAAGTTATTGAAAGACAATACCAACCACCTTCAATGTATAAAAGGAAAACCCTCATGAAAAATCTAGACACACTCTCCTTAGTTGTAGATATTTTGTTTTTGATCATAGAAATCATTAAATTATCTATAGAGGTAATACCGTTTTTCTAAGTAAGTATACCTATAAGCAAGCAATTAGGTACTTTCACTGGTTCGGCTCCCTAGTGAGGACTTGAATATTAAGCTATCCTCTATGTCCTATTCTCAATTGAGTTTTTATGTCTAATATACTAAGTAATGAACCTATAATACAATACGAACCACAGAGCCTACGTCCAATAGTAGCTACTATTGGAGTACTTTTTAAAGATGGAAAGGTGCTTTTAGTACGCCGTGCTAACCCACCCGATGCAGGTCGATGGGGTTTTCCCGGTGGTAAAATTGAACGTGGGGAAACTGTTAAAGATGCTGCCGTTCGTGAACTTTATGAAGAGACAAGCATTGTATCAAAAGCCTTTAAGACATTTAACGCTGTAGACGCGTTTGACTTTGATAGTAGTGGTAAGCTTCGTCACCATTTTGTTCTTGTAGCCGTACTTTGTATTTGGGTTTCTGGTGATCCTCTAGCAGGTGATGACGCCCTAGAAGCTAGATTTTTCGATATTGAAGATTTGATCAATGCAGATTTAGCCCTTAGCTTAGATGTTAAAGAAATAGCATTACAAGCAGCTGAGTTACTCTAAAAAGTAAGAAAGTTCGATATTCTATACCTATGGCGAATCAATCAGGTGCCTTCACTGGTTCGGTCCCCTAGTGAGGACTTGAATCTTGGACTGTATGCTAATGATAGCAATAGTTTGAGTTATTGAAGCAACATCGGTGTAC
>NZ_JBPYDC010000039.1:0-12210 GCF_051847575.1 Psychrobacter sp. 1U2 | reverse complement strand
CAGAAGTGAAACATCGTTGCGCCAATGGTAGTGTGGCTCCGGCCATGTGAGAGTAGGTCATCGTCAGCTCTCTATTCTAAGAAGAGTCATCCTTAACCGGGTGGCTCTTTTTTTTACCTTTAATTTCTCAACCACCATGTGACCTACCAGAAAACGCTATTGAAAGTGTTTTCTCTTGCGAACTTTAGGAGGATTAAGCGAAACACTGTTTCGCCCGACGCAAGACAAGAGCTGCGCTCACAGTTTGGCATGCAATTTTTTAACGGTTCTCAGGTCATCGTCAGCTCTCTATACCCTAAAAGCCCCCGACATTAATTTGTTGAGGGCTTTTTTTATATCATTTTAGAGTTTTGCTTTATTAATTAGCGACTAGTTATTACGCAGTCATTCCATTACACTATTTATGTATTTAAATTAATTCATTTAAGAGGATGAAGAGTGACCACTTCAAAAGTAAGCTATCAAGGTGATTTACGTACTACCGCTATCCACCTGCAATCAAACAATGAAATCATCACTGATGCGCCAACGGATAACCAAGGTAAAGGCGAAGCGTTCTCGCCAACGGATCTATTAGCGACTAGCCTAGCCAGTTGTATGTTGACCATCATTGGTATCAAAGCGCGTGATATGGGCGTAGATATAGCAGGTACTACGAGCGAGGTAACCAAAGTGATGGCTGCTGATCCAAGACGGGTCAGTGAAATACATGTCATAATCACTTTTAATCAGCAGCTTGACGAAAAAACGCAAAAGATATTCTATAACACCGCGCTCACGTGCCCTGTTGCCAAAAGTATCCATCCTGATATTATGCAAAAGGTAACTATTCATTCTAAGAACTAATAACTTAAGAACCAGTAATCTCTATAATGGTGACTAACATGGCTACTAAAACTTTACTTATCGTTGCTCATGCGCCCTCAAAAAATACTGAGAAGTTGGCACAGGCCGCTTACGATGGTGCCAATCACTCTGATATTGATATCAAAGTGATATTAAAGTCACCGCAAGATACGCAGCCTGAGGACGTGCTGGCAGCCGATGCCTTATTGTTAGGCACGACTGAAAATCTGTCTTATATGGCAGGACTTACCAAAGACTTCTTTGATCGCTGTTATTATGCCGTATTAGAGCATAAGCAAGGTATGCCGTTTGCGTTATATATCCGAGCGGGGTTTGATGGTACGGGAACTAAACTAGCGATGAAAACCATTATCACCGGTCTACGCTGGAATCAAATTCAAGATACGCTTATCTTGAAAGGCGATTGGCAAGAGGCGTTTACGGAGCAGGTGGAAGAGCTTGCGATGACTCTAGCTGCTGGAGTCGAAGCTGGTATTTATTAGACTGATTTTCTTAAAACTCTATTACAAGATAGTATTATGAATAAAAATAACTTAGGTAATACTGATATTAGTAGCCAAGACAGACTGCCATTTTCACAAGCTTGTGAAAATAATCAACAACCCATCTTAAATGTGCTACAAAAACAATTACAAGACTCTACTCATGTATTGGAAGTCGGTTCAGGTACAGGTCAGCATAGTGTTTACTTCGTGCAGAATCTGCCGCACATACAATGGCAAACCAGTGATGTGATTGACAATCATCAAGTGATTCGAGCTTGGCATGATAGTTATCCTGCATCTAATTTGCATGCACCATTAGCGTTCGATCTAGCGATAGATCCGATGCCCAGCTTGAAAGATAGTTCACCTTACGACGCTATTTTTACCGCCAATACTTTGCATATTATGGCTTGGTCTTTAGTTCAGAGGCTATTTGAATTGGCCGGAGAAGCATTACCGTTAAAGGGTAAGCTAATAATATACGGACCCTTTAATGAACACGGACGTTATACTAGCGCTAGCAATCAAAGCTTTGATTTGTCTTTGAGGCAGCGCGATCTTAACAGCGGTATTCGCGATAAAGAAGATGTTGTCGCTCTAGCAAAACAGCATAATCTAAAATTAAGTGATGAATACCAAATGCCAGCGAATAATCAAATCTTGGTTTTTATGAAAACCTAAGTGCCAAGTAAAAGGTAGCGCTTAGATTAAATGCTACCTTTTAAGTCGTCAGCTACTGTCATCAGTTATTTTATTTTTACTGGTAAGTATGAGCTAGAAAGTCTAAATAGCGATTCCAAGAACGCTTATCGGCCCGTGCATCATATCTATCTGGGTTATTAAAATCAGTAAACGCATGCACCGCGCCGCTATAGGTAATCATTTCATGTGGTACCTTGCTGGCCTCTAAAGTTTTGCCAAGGGTGGTGAAGTCCTCTAATGGAACCGCTTTGTCGGCGGTACCATGAAAGACTAATATCTCTCCTTTGGTTTTATCATAAGATTGTCCGGTTGGCGTTTCGAGTCCTCCATGAAAAGGTACAAAAGCCTTTTGTTCAAATCCTGCTCTTGCAAGCTCGAGCGCAACGCCGCCACCAAAGCAATAACCCATCGTTACGCCTGCGCGGACATTATTGCCTTGCGCCTGTCCTGTATTTAGAGCACCGGCAAGCAGGCGCCGCATTTTACTACGATCGTCGTATAGCTCAGAGGTGAGCCGTTTTTTGTCTTCAAGTTCGGTAGGGCGAATGCCTGCACCAAACATATCAGCCGCTAGTACATTGTAGCCCTCGCTCGCTAGCATATCCGCGCGCTTTTTCTCATAATCCGTCAAACCGTCCCAATCATGAATGAGTAATATAAAAGGGGCGTCAGGTCTATCCGCTTGCGCGTAATATCCTTGATAAGGTTGGTTGTCTACTGTATAGCTGATATCTTTTGTAGTAATAGCAGCAGCGCTTTGGCTAAAAACGAGCGCAAGAGCGCTGACTGATAACCCAGCAAGCATAGTTTGCAAAGAAGGGTAGCGAGAGTAACTAGATTGACAACTATTATTCGATAACATAAGCGACCTCATAACGTAGTGGAGAAAGGTGAAAAGACTAAGGCATGTCCTCAAACGGTACTAGAGAATCGTTAGAGGAGGTAATTAATAGGTTAAAAATAACTTTGACTCTGTCATTCTTCGCAAGCGGCAAGACAGTATTATCTTATCCTTTGCAAAATTACGGAATGTTCAAAATCTATTACGTTGCTATGGTTAAAGTGATAATACGACCTAAACAAACAATTTATCTATGAATAAAGTACCACAAGCGTTTTTTGATAGCTGCAAACTTTAACCAAATATCAACAGGTATTATCATGTAAAACCTAAATGAGTTCAGTAGAATTAAATTTCGCTCTTATCAGAGTCTAATTCTTACAACTAGCTAGGATGCATGATGAAAACAAATATTGATCATACTGACCCCGCAAAAGATATGAATCCTGCCCGCGGAAATGGTGGTGAAACCCATCAGCGCGCAGACGATGACACTAAAGCGATGACCACACAGCAAGGTGTGGTCATCGCTGATAATCAAAATTCTTTGAAAGCCGGTAGCCGTGGCCCGAATCTTTTAGAGGATTTTGTATTACGCGAAAAAATCAATCATTTCGACCACGAGCGTATTCCAGAGCGTATTGTTCACGCGCGTGGTAGTGCAGCGCACGGTTATTTTGAGCTGACTGAATCGTTGGAAGGTTACACTACAGCGAAGATTTTGACCGAGACGGGCAAGCAGACACCACTATTTACGCGTTTCTCTACCGTTGCCGGTAATAAAGGATCCAAAGATACCCCACGTGATGTACGTGGATTCTCAGTTAAAATCTATACTGAAGAGGGCAACTGGGATATCGTTGGTAATAATATGCCGATTTTCTTTATTCAAGATGCGATGAAGTTCCCAGATCTTGTCCATGCCGTAAAGCCTGAACCGGATCGCGGTTTTCCACAAGCGGCTTCTGCCCACGATACCTTTTGGGATTTTGTCTCTTTAAGTCCAGAGACTATGCATAATGTTATTTGGCTAATGAGCGATCGCGCCATACCTCGCAGCTTTAGTATGATGGAAGGCTTTGGTATTCATAGTTATCGTCTGCTCAACAAAGACGGCAAAAGCACCTTTGTACGCTTCCATTGGAAGCCAGTGGCTGGAGTGCAGTCATTAACTTGGGACGAAGCGGTCAAGATCTCTGGCGCTGACCCTGACTATAACCGCCGTGATATGTTTGAAGCGATCAACAATGAGATGTATCCTGAGTGGGAATTCGGTGTACAGCTTTTTACTGAAGAAGAAGCCAATGAGTTTCCATTCGATCATTTAGATGCGACTAAACTCATTCCAGAAGAATTAGTACCGGTAAAAATCATTGGTAAAATGGTGTTAAATCGCAATCCAGATAATTTCTTTGCAGAAACTGAGCAAGTGGCGTTTTGCCCCTCTCATTTACCTCCTGGTATCGATTTCAGTAACGATCCGTTATTGCAAGGTCGTCTCTTTAGCTACTTAGATACCCAGCTATCGCGTCTAGGCTCACCAAACTTTGCACAAATTCCTATTAATGCGCCAAAATGTCCGTTTGCTAATAATCAGCAAGATGGTCATATGCAGATGCAAGTGCCAAAGACTCGTGTGCTCTATGAGCCGCAAAGCTTAGATCCTACTCGTCCGCGTGAAAGTGTAGAAAAAGGCTTTGAGTCTTTCCATGAGCAGTTAGATGATGGCGTCAAAGGCCGCGTACGTGCTGAAAGCTTCGCTGATCATTATAGTCAGCCGCGCATGTTTTATCGCAGTCAAACGCCTGAAGAACAGGCACATATCGCTTCAGCCTACGCTTTTGAGCTGGGTAAAGTGGATACCGCACATGTCCGAGCACGAGTGCTCAGTCATCTGATTAATATTGATGAAGACTTGGCTGACCGTGTGGCAACCGCGCTAGGAATGGAGCTACCAGAAGCGGCAGAACCGGCAGCACCCGTACAAGATATGGATACATCCAAGCCTCTGCAAACTATTGGACGCACGCCTAAATCATTAAAAGGTCGCTTAGTCGGTATTTTAGTGGCTAAAGGTTCAAGCCATGAACAGATTAAGACATTCGAAGACGCGGTCAAAAAACAAGGTGGTATGGTAAAAATAGTAGCCCCTAGTAAAGAAGTTGAGCTAGATGATGGTACTCGCGTACAAGCTGATGAACGCGTCGCTGGTGCACCCTCTGTATTTTTCGATGCTATCGTCAGTATCATTATGCCAGAGCAAGCCAAAAAGTTAGCTGAAGACAGCTCGACGCTTGACTGGTTCACCGATGCTTATGCGCACTGCAAAGCGATCGCTTACTGCGGCGCAACGGAGGAGTTTATCTTAAGTAAACTTCCTGTAGAAAAAGACGAGTTTGTCACGCCATTAGCAGAGCTTGATAGCTTTGTTGAGAATGCAAAATCTCGTCTATGGAAGCGTGAGCCCAAGGTTCGTGATTTGGCTTAATCTTATTAAGTAACTATTATTACGAAAAACTCAGCCTAAGCGCTGAGTTTTTTTATTTTATCAGCTTGCAACCATCTGACCGATTCACTTTATGCGGTAATAAAAAGTTTGCTCACAAGCGTTCACTGAATATAATTCATTACTTGATACTGAGCGTTATAATGGTAAGCAAATGAATAAGTAAGACTACGAAGTAAGTCTTAAAATAAATAGTCGTTAAAATAGATTAGTGCATTGTAGTAAATTGAGAGTTGTTATGGATTTAATAAACATTGTAGCGATTGAAGGGTATATTCAGACCACTTATATGGCAGTTTATCCTGATAAATTATTGTTGCTGGATTCTGGATGTCGATGTGATGTCGATAATATTTTAACTTATATTACGGATACTTTAGAGCGTCCTATAGCTCAGCTCAAAACGGTCATGGTCACTCATATGCACCCTGATCATGCTGGCGGCGCCCAATTACTAAAACAAAAAACCGGCTGTGAAATCGTTAGTGCTAAATCTGAAGAAGCCTGGTATCAAGGGGTGCTTGGTAGGATATCGCATCTAAACGATTTGGGCTTAACTTATTATGTGGCTAACAGGCAAGGAAAGTCGATCGCTAACGTTTGGTATGACCCGATTTTAAAAGTCGATATCGAAGTTCAAGAAGGTGACTCTATACCAAATTTTGAAGACTGGCTCGTTTTGGAAACTCCAGGGCATACAGACCGCGACTTAACATTATGGCACCCGCAGACCAAGCAGGCTTATACAGCAGATCTGATCTTGAGTATCAGAGATAAATTTGTGTCTCCCTATCTGATTACCTTACCTGATGCTTATCGATCTTCTTTAAACAAAATTAAAGCATTGCAGCCAGAGGTTGTATTACTGGCACACGATAAGAGAGTTAAGATTTGTGATAAGGACTTCGATCTTCTGATAAAAAGAGCGCCAAAAGAGCCGCGTAAGACGTCGTTAAGGAATATATTAAGTACTACTATACCCAAGCTGAAGTTTGCTCGTAAGAGAGTCAAAACTCCTTAGTCAAAGGTCCAATCGATAAACAAGCAGTGGATAAAAGAATAAAAAAAGCCCCACTACCAAAAAGTAGCGGGGCTTTTGCAATATGGTGGACCGACCGCGACTCGAACGCGGGACCAATTGATTAAAAGTCAACTGCTCTACCAACTGAGCTATCGGTCCTGAAGAGCGTATAAAAAAAGCACTGCTTTTTTAGCTCTGCAAGAGAATTTTCCTTAAAGGGAAAATTCTAAAAATTTTGCTTACGATCGATTGTTTAACCGCTTCGCAAGAATAATTTCCTTAAAGGGAAATTATTTAAAACTAAACTCATCAAGCTAATACCGAATAGGGTAGAATACTTAATAAGAATACTACTGAAAATGGTGGACCGACCGCGACTCGAACGCGGGACCAATTGATTAAAAGTCAACTGCTCTACCAACTGAGCTATCGGTCCTGAGCGAGGATAAAACGAAGCACTGCTTCGTCCGAGCGCAAGAGAATTTACATTTTCGTAAATTCTAAAAGCTACGCATCCAAACTAGGTTTAAAACCTTCAACTTGCTTTTTTAGCTCTGCAAGAGAAAATCCTTTAAATAGGATTTTCTAAAAGTCTTGCTAACAACTTAAGTCTAATTATTAAGTGATTCGCAAAGCTTTCTCTAATTCACGCTTAGATAATTTCTATCCCTAAACGTGAGAGCACATTATATATATTCCTGTGATAATTACAACCCCATGAGGAGCAAAAATGATGAATTGAGCGTAAATTTTATAAATTTTTTAAAACATTCAACTTAATTAGAAATAATTTATATTCTCGCTTCGATAATAGACACAGCACTAATCTCTGGAAAGGGCTTCTACAGGATCAAGCTTAGCAGCGTTACGCGCTGGCAAGAAACCAAAAATAACACCAATTAAAGTTGAGCAGACAAAGGCGGCTACAATAGACGTCGTTGAATAAATGACTTTGAAACTTTCACCAGCGACACTATTAATCAGCTCACCGATAGCAAAGGCAAGTCCAATGCCAAGCAACCCACCTAAGATACAAACCAGTATAGCTTCGATCAAAAACTGCTGCATGATATCATTTTGACGAGCGCCGACTGCCATACGCACGCCGATCTCATTGGTGCGCTCAGTGACCGAGACTAGCATGATATTCATCACTCCAATACCGCCGACGATTAAGGAGATAATGGCGATAGAGGAGATTAATAGGGTCATGGTGCCGGTAGTAGATTCAATCGTTTGGCGAATGGAGTCTGAGTTACGAATACGAAAATCATCGGTACCGTGACGACCTTCCATCAAGGTAGAAATCGCAGATTCAGCTGCCGATGAAGAAATACTATTATCAATCAAGGCGACAAAACGTTCAATATTGGGACTACCGACGAGCCGAGACATCATCGTCGTATAAGGCATGTATAGAGTAGGCGACTCTACTTGACCACCAAACCCACTGTTATTAGGCGCGAGCACGCCAATAATTCGGCCGGGCACGCTACCGATGAGGACGACCTCGCCGATAGGATTATCGTTATCAGCGAAGAAAGTCTGCTTAGCATTATCATCGATGATGATATCTTGCGTACGTTTTAGAATGCTTTGCTCATCGAACCCTTGACCCTGAATTAAAGTCTCACCGCTGACGTCAAGGTAGTCTTCACCCACGCCGCTTATACTAGCTGCCTCTTCAATATTGCGGTAACGCACGCTCATGTTAGTGTCGAGCTGCGGGCTGACACTAACCACATAAGGCTGGTCAGCGACCGCCTGCGCGTCTTGCGGCGTCAGGTTGTCATCATTGTACTGGCGTCTCGGATCGCCCCAAGGATAGCCATCCATCACGGTAATGGTGTTGGTACCCAAGGAGCTGATGTTGGCCAGTATTTGCTCTTGTGAGCCCTTGCCCAAGCCAACGACTGAGACCACTGAGGCGATACCGATAATAATACCAAGCATCGTCAGTAGCGTACGCATCTTGTGCGCACGCATCGCGAGCAGTGACATTTTGAACGCTTCAAACAGTCGATCGATAAAGCTACTTATCTTGCCTTTACGATGCTTGTTGAGTATAGGCTCTGGCTGCACTCTATTATCAACTGCCGTTTGCTGATAATGCTCGGTACGATAGTCCTCAATCACATAGCCGTCTTTGAGCTCAATGACACGCTCGGCCTGCTGAGCAAGACCGGGATCATGGGTGACCATGATAATAGTATGGCCTTGCGACTTTAATTCATGCAAGATGGCCATGACGTCTTCGCCAGATTTACTATCCAGCGCCCCTGTCGGCTCATCGGCTAGGATAATGTCGCCGCCGTTCATCAGGGCGCGGGCGATAGAGACTCGCTGCTGCTGACCGCCTGAGAGCTGGTTGGGTCGATTATTAACCTTGTCCGCGAGACCTAAATCAGCTAGTAGCTGCTCTGCGCGATCGCTACGGGCTTGTCCGTCCATCCCTGCATAGACGGCCGGGACAGAGACGTTATCACGAGCGTTAATATCGCCAAGCAAGTGATAACGCTGAAAGATAAAACCAAAGTGCTCACGGCGCAGCTTAGCTAGCTCATCAGCATCTAAACGACTCACAGGCTGTCCATATATTTGATACTCACCAGCGGTCGCTTGATCAAGACAGCCTAAGATATTCATCAAAGTCGACTTGCCAGAACCTGACTGACCGATAATGGCGACCATCTCGCCTTGATGAATAGTAAGGTCAATATCATGCAGCACGCGTATCGTCTGCTCGCCCGCACGAAACTCTTTAATCAAGCCTTTAACTTGCATCAGCGGCGCGCTTGCTACGCTATTGGCGTTGGTTTTTAGGGGATCCATGGATACGACGACCTATATTTATCAAATCAGAAAATTACTGAGAGTCTAAAACTTATAGTGCTCTAAGCTTAAGGGTTGTAAGACGTTCAATATCACTTGAGGTAAATTGCGTTAACTGGTGGGTTAGCTAACATTACCTGTTAAAAGGGACGTCCCCCTCTACCACCTTGACTACCTCCTGCTTTTTCTTCACTCAATATCACCTCGTCGCCTACGCTTAAGCCAGTTAAAATCTGCGCGTTCACACGGTTGTTAATGCCAACAGTAACGCGTTGCTCAACGACTTCGCCATTGTCTTTAAGCACGCGAACCATGCCAGCACTGGTAGAAGCGTTATCGGTAGTATTATTCTTATCAACAGTCCGCCCAGAGTTATCAGTGGCTCTATTACCAGCGCGAGCAGGCTGTAGGGCAGCAGAAGGGACTAATAGAGCGTTTTCAGCTTCATTAACGACGATATAGACCTGTGCGGTCATATCGATACGGAAGCGGCGCTCGGTATTGGGGACTTCGATATAGCCAACGTAATAGATCGCTGAATCGGTAGAGCTAGTGTCGCTAATGTTTTCTGGTGCAGGCTCAATGGCTTTAAGTACCGCATCAAACTTTTCGTCAGGGTTGCCAATGACATTGAAATAAACGGGCATGCCTGCTTTGACATTGATGACGTCCGCCTCAGAGATTTGTGCGTTGATACGTACAATCGATAAATCGGCTAAGGTCACAATCGTAGGCGCAGTTTGATTGGCGTTTACGGTGGTGCCTTGCTCGGTAGTGATAGAGACGACCGTGCCGGTAATCGGTGCGCGAATAGTCGTGTAGCTCAAATCCTCTTGCGCGGTACTAACGTTAGTTTGTGCTTTGCGTAAGGCGGCGCGTTGGCTATTGATATTGGCTTGAGTGGTGGTAATAGCGGCTTTAGCGGTATCGATAGCGGCGCGAGCATTATCGACCGCAGCTTTTGCTGTTGCCACACTCGTGGCTTGGGTGTCATATTCTTGTTGTGAGATGGCATTGATGGCAACTAAGCCTTCGAGACGCGCAAAGTCAGATTGGGCTTGCTTAAATTCAGATTGACGGCTGGCTAGATCGGCATAAGCGCTCTTTAGGCTGGCTTGTCGACTCAAAAGCTCGGCTTGAGCACTTTGAATAGCGGCTTCGCTTTGTTCAAGACTGGCTTGTTCATTGCTTAGATTGTTCTTTTGTGTGACTTGATCGATTTGGGCAATGAGATCGCCTTGTTTGACCTCATCTCCGACTTCGACATAAAGCCGAGTGACTTCCCCTGATACCTGCGCTCCCACGTCTACTGTGTTTAACGCTTTGACTTTACCTGAAGCCATGACGTTGTTTTCGATATCACCTATCTCAGCGGTGGCGGTAATGTAATTAGGGCTTTCTTCTTTGGGTTTGAAAGTTCTGTAAGCCAGCACAATAAGTGCGAACACAACTAAGGCGATGATGCCCCATTTTACAGCTGATTTTTTGGTGATTTTGCGCATGCTCAAAGTCCACTTACAATCAAAACAATTTTGACTATAGTAAAGACTTCATGGGTAAATTGAAATGATTATTAGTTTGCGAAAGGTTAAGGAAGAGCGAGGTAGCTGCAACATAAGGGTTTATTAAAAAAAGGTTTAGGTCATTATTTTAGTCAGCAATCAAACAGCAAACAACCTTTTCCCTGATAGCTCAAGCGCGGCTTGTAATAAAAGCTCCCAAGCGGGCTGGCGAATTAACCCTTTGATGGCTTGATCACAGCGATACAGCAGATCCGGCCATAAGGCAGTTTGCGCAGGGGAGTGACGACGACAAGCCCCTTGATACAAGCCTTGCTTACTGCGCCAAATTCCTAAGCTTTGCGGATCTTGACCGTCCATTAGCGCCATAATTAGCCGCATGTCTTTACTAATCGCCCAAAGTACCAAAGTCGTTGGCTCGTCAGTGGCTTGTAGCTGAAACATGATTTTCGCCACTTGCGAGCTGTTGCCCGCCAGCATAGCATCGGATAAGTCAAAAACGCTAAAGTGCGCGTCGCTGACTAACGCTGCTTGCAAGTCAGTGATATCTAACGCTAGGTTTTTATGACGGGCTGAGTCGCTATTGTTTTCGTCAGTAGTCGGACTGAGACTGTCACTATGATTTTTAGATAACTTTGGAGCGAACAGATAGGATAAACGCCAAAGGGTTTGATAAGCGCTTAGTAGGTGATGTTCGGTGTGCGACATCAATAGTTGCCAAGCCTCTTGCGAAAGACGTAGACCGAATTGCTCTGCTTGCACTTGCAATAGCTGCTGACGCGCGCGCTCATCGTATAAGTTACCATCGATAACTTGACCGTACTTGGCAAAAGGAGCAAACCACTTGCTGGCTTGGCTGCGCTTATCTTGCTTCGGCGTCAACCATAACAAGCTGTGATTATGAGCGCCAGATTGCGCATCGATGGCAAAACGCTCAAGCTCGCTAATGATGGCTTTATCAGGCTTGTGGTTACCCGTGACAATCAAAGCGCTGGCGTCATCGAATAATGATAAGCTACTCAGCTCGGACAATACCTCCTGCCATGACTTCACCGATATAAGCTCAATGCGCTTGATAGCATAGTTTTGCTCGCGCCAGTGAGGCCGCAGTGCATCAATCAGCCATTGCTGAAGTAAAGGCTCATCACCGTGCGCTAGCCACAAGCCCGCCACTGCTACTGAAGGTTGCAGTAACTTAGGATAGGCTTGGATAAAGGTCTGCTGCATAAAGGTTAAGCCATCAGTTGCCAATTTAAAGTGCTGATTTAAAATGTCAATTTAAATATTAAGAGGTTGGAGTGGTAACCACCGTAGTCGATGGCACTGAGTTCTCTAACATAGGTGCGGTTTGGCGAGGCGTACTAGGGTGTGTTGACAATTACCGTAAATGGATAATCGTCGCTGCTAAATAGATATTAGCAGCAAACGACTCATCC
>NZ_JBPYDC010000038.1:0-13308 GCF_051847575.1 Psychrobacter sp. 1U2 | reverse complement strand
AATAAGTCATCGTTATTAATATCTTTCTCTCAGTTTTAAAAGTATTGTATCTTATTTATAAAAGACTGACTATATCACATTGATAAGGTATCGTAGTATAAAGATTATCTATACTTTTAAAATTTAGTATTAAATGCTCACAAGCGTACAAGCTACTAAATACCATAGCGGTCACTTGATCCAACTGCAATTTATTTTTAAGCAGTTGATAAGCATTAAGACGTTCTTGATATTGTGATTGAATATATGCAGCCGTTTGCAGAAAATCATCAAGTTTTAACAGGCTAGATTGATTAGCAATATCTTGCAAAATTATCCAAGAGTGATGATCAGGCTGCGCAATGACTCCCGATTGACGTACTGCTTTGATAACGCTTTCTTGATTAAGCCGTAATAAATGGAGTACTACAGCCTTATCCACTGATGCTGAGCGGATATATTGACTTAAAGCGAGAATAAAGTTTTCACTATTTGTCTGTTGTAAGGTTAAATTGTCTATAAATTTTGACGACCAAAAACCATCTAACCTATCAGAGACACTATTAAATTTACTCGAAGTACTGCTTTTAAACAGCAGCACGTCAAGCGTTTTTGATAACGCCTCGTCACTGTCGTCTATCAAAGCAAAAGCATCATATTGAGTATCAAAATACAAAAAGCCTCTCCTCTATTTTCGCATCATATTCGCAAAGCGCTGCAATAAATTGACATCGGCTTCGTTTTTCAGTAGCGCACCATATAAAGGCGGAATAGACTTCTCACCGCGCAAGTTTTCTTCTAGCTCCTCTTGCGCCATGTCGTCAGCTAGCAATAAAGTCAGCCAATCGACCAGCTCTGAAGTCGAAGGTGGCTTTTTAAGCCCTTGCAGATTGCGCAGTTTATAGAAGATATCGAGCGCGTCATTGACCAGTTTTTCTTGAATATTAGGAAAATGAACCTCAATGATTTGGCGCATGGTTTGCTCTTCTGGGAAGTCGATGTAATGAAAGAAGCAGCGGCGTAAAAAGGCATCGGGCAGCTCTTTTTCATTATTTGAGGTGATGATGACCACCGGACGCTGTTCAGCTGAGATGGTCTCGCCGGTCTCATAGACATAAAAAGACATCTTATCGAGCTCATGCAGCAAGTCATTGGGAAATTCAATGTCGGCTTTATCCACTTCATCAATGAGCAGCACACTACGCTCTTGACTAGTAAAGGCTTCCCATAGCTTACCCGGCTTTATGTAGTTACCGATATCATAGACTTTATCATCGCCAAGTTGTGAGTCGCGCAAACGCGAGACTGCATCATACTCATACAAGCCTTGCTCGGCTTTGGTCGTCGACTTGATATGCCAAGTAATCAAAGGCATACCCAAGCTTTCGGCCACTTCTTCAGCGAGTAAGGTCTTACCCGTACCCGGCTCGCCTTTTATAAGCAGTGGTTTTTGTAGCGTCATTGCGGCATTAACGGCTAACTGCAGATCATCGGTGGCAATATAAGTATCGGTGCCGGTAAAGCTTTTTTTGGGGTCATTTGTCATAGTATTAGTCTCAAGTATGGTGATAAACAATAGGGCTGATTCGAAGTATTAAAGTATTAAATAGGTCAAGCGATATAATTTATTGCCTAAGATTAGCACAGCCACTGTTAATGCCAAAATACTCATGCGTTTGTGATTTTTAGTCGATATATGTATTTATGCCTAAAGTCCTAAAATTTAGTCGGACAGATTAGAGAGCCGCTAAACCAAAAAAAAGACACTGCTTCGTGTCTTTTTACTGCTCTACTAGTGCCAACTCACAAAACGACTGGATATTATCATTGGTCTTTTTTATCTACTCTCGTTGCGGCTTTATCACTCGTTTTTTTGCTGTAAAACCCTTCGACGGGCTTTTTTGTGAGGGTATCAGTCGTCGTATCGGCAGCTTTTACGTGCTGAGCCGCTAGATTATCTGACAGCTCGTTCTGTGCGTTTTGTGCTGTCGGTACCGGCTCGCTATGCGTCTTTTCTAAGTAGTTGCCTGATGCCAGTTGCATATTGGCTTCGGTATCTTCCGCACTATTGCGACGCGCCTTATCGAGGCTTGATTCAAAAGCGCCGCGAATCAGCTGCCAAACAAAACCGATAAATAAACCGACCACTAACACCACTAAGATAGGCAGCGCACTGCTGACGGCTGACGCGGTGTCTTTCATCATCAGCGCGTAAACCACGCCGATACTAGCAGGCGCGATCTCACCTTGCTCGCCGAGCGCGGTACCTGGCGCTAATAGCACTGCAAAGATAACCATCCAACTCATACCGCCAAGCGGTTTTGGCATAATGCGCGCGACCAAAATCCACAACAGCAAGACGATGACCGTACCGCCTAGATAAGCGTACATAGGCAAATCGGCAGGTGGTACGTTTTTGACCATCTGGCTCCACCAAATCACAATCTCACCAAGAATCTCGCTGAGCTGCTCTAGTGGTAAAAAATTTAAAATACCTTTCAACCAATCCATGCTTATTCAATCACCTGCGTTTAGTGATGTCGATGTCAAACGACGTCTAAGTTAAAAACTATGTTAAAACACTATTTTATCACGACTTGTGAATGTACAACACGTCCTAATCATACTTCTTATCTTGAGCATCTTTTGCTCGCATTTCAGCTTGCCTTCGCATCACGTCCGCTGGCGGCATTTGTACAAAATAACCTTGTGCTTGTAGCTTGGCCAATACTTCTTCTCTATCGACTCTCGCCAATTTCTGAGTAGTACTAAGGTCTAAATGCATCACAAACTTGCTAACCCCTAGCCCTGATCGGAAATCTTTGGGTAACACACTGAGCCAGTCTTTAATCTCATCGGTATCATCCGGATAATCAGGGCGCGCTATATAAACGTACATGTCTGGATGTTTGGGAAATTTATAAATGTCACAATGCATAACGACTACCTATCTATAAAATAATTATCAGAGCTATGGCAGTAGCCTAGCATAATTTGACTAATTATCAGTAGTGGCTTTACGTTTTATTGCGGTAAAGGTAGCAGCTGATCAGCTATTTAAAGTACCGCTAAACCTAAAACAACAGCTGTAAGAGGCCGAATAACCTCTTAACTCACAGGAAAAAAGGTGGTTATAAAAATTAATTGTGATTAAACGCTTAATTAAACGCCTAGATGCCTTGTAAAACAGCGGAGAACCTTTCATAATAAAAGGGTTTTTCAGGAGAGAGTTTTGTCATTGAGACAATAGCTTGTAGCTATTATCAAAGACAAGATCACCGAAGGCGCATCCACCCTGCCAATCGCTCAGGTAAAAGGACTGAAAAACTCATGCCTACTATCGTAGCTTGTTAATAGTTTGAACCGCTCATCTATTATCACGACTCACAACTAGGCATAACAAATCTGGAGAGCGGTGAAGTCCTATAAAGCTTCACCCACCGAAGGGGAGAAAATACGCTATTAACGTCTTATCACTACAATAGGTGATACCGCAATAGGGTATTGAAAATCTCAGGTCACAGGACAGATAGGGCTTATATGCAATTGACACTACCAGTGTTTTTGCGTAGCTTTATTTTGTGCCACCCTTTATTGTAATGTTTGCACCTTACACTCTTGCTTCCCACTATTGTTTAAATGCTTATTCTATACTGTAGATAATTAGCTCGTTATTTATTTACAGTCAAGATGGCCTAAACACAAGGATTTGTTATGACCGACACTACTACTCAAGCCCCTCAGCGCACCCCTCTTTATCAATCACACGTTAATAGCGACGGAAAAATAGTCGACTTTTCGGGTTGGGAGCTGCCTATTCATTATGGCTCACAAATCGAAGAGCACGAAGCGGTGCGTACCGATGCCGGGATGTTTGACGTTTCGCACATGGTGGTAGTCGATATTAGCGGCACCGACGCCAAAGCTTGGCTGCAAAAGCTACTAGCCAACGATGTCGATAAACTCAAAACCGTGGGTAAAGCCCTGTACTCGCCAATGCTAAATGAGCGAGGCGGTATTATCGATGATTTGATTGTCTATCTAATGAATGAAGGCGAAACTGAGTATCGTATCGTCTCTAACGCCGCTACTCGTGACAAAGATATGGCACAGTTTCATAAAGTGGCTGAAGGTTTTGACGTTACCTTGAATGAGCGCTCAGAGCTTGCCATGATTGCAGTGCAAGGTCCTAAAGCGGTGGAGAAATTAGCACAAGCCAAGCCAAGTTGGTCAGAGACGCTGTCAAGCCTAAAGCCTTTCGTTGGTGCAGATTTGACCGATATCGAAGGGCAAGATTGGTTCGTTGCGCGCACAGGCTACACTGGTGAAGATGGCGTTGAGGTCATCATGCATAGCGATGACGCACCAGCCTTTTTTGAATTATTGAAAGATAATGACATCAAGCCTGCTGGCCTTGGCGCTCGCGATACGCTACGTATGGAAGCAGGTATGAACCTTTATGGTCACGATATGGACGATGAGGTCAGCCCTTACGAGTGCAATATGGGCTGGACGCTGGCACTAAAAGATGAGCGTGAGTTTGTAGGGCGCGAAGCTTTAGTCAGTAAGCGTAAGCAATCCAAAGAAGACAACACGGCTATGAAGCAAGTAGGCCTGCTTATGACCAGCCGCGGGGTGCTGCGCGAAGGTATGGAAGTGACTATCAATCAAGGCACTGACAATGAGCAAACTGGCGTAATCACGAGTGGTACGTTCTCCCCTAGCCTCAAAAACTCTATTGCCATCGCCCGCGTACCCACTAGCCTCTCAGAGGAAGATACGGTACAGATCGACTTGCGCGGTAAAGGTAAATTCGTCGATGTGCGCGTATTAAAGCTCCCTTTTGTGCGTAACGGTCAGCAGCAATTCGACTAATACTATTTGTTTTGCAAGTCCCATCACTGATAATATTACCGTCAGCTTTGGCTATCAGCTGTAACTGATGATAAAGTTTGAATTGATTATAAACCACCCTCTACTCTTTAGGAGAGAACTATGAGTAATGTCCCAGCAGAACTGAAGTATATCGCAAGCCATGAGTGGCTACGTTTAGAGGATGACGGCACTATCACTGTCGGTATCACGGATCACGCCCAAGACTTGCTAGGCGACGTAGTATTCGTCGAGCTACCTGACGTTGGCGATACTATCGCTGTTGATGATGAGATCTCAGTCGTTGAGTCTGTCAAAGCCGCCTCTGATGTCTACGCCCCTATCTCAGGCGAAGTCGTTGCTATCAACGAAGCGTTAGAAGATGATCCGGAAATCATTAACTCAGACCCGTATGGCGAAGGTTGGTTCTTTAGAATGAAGCCTGACAATATGGACGACTATGAAGCGCTATTGAGTGCTGAAGAGTATGAGAACGAGCTGTAATCTTTAAGCTCTAATGACGGTTGTAGAAGATTTTGCAGATATTGATATCAGTAGCTACTGGCATCAATATCTGCCCTTATTATTCACTATTCTTTAAACTTTTACGCACATGCTGCTAAAGACCTTACTACTAGATAACTTGCATATAAAAGCATTATCTAAAAATTATGCTTTATAAAGTTTTATCATAAATGCAGCTTAGCGATTTTGCCCATCCCCTATCTTATTTGTGCATGCCGATTTATGCATTTTTCCCACTCTAACGAAACTCGCACGGACTTTGACATGAGCACTGATAATAAAAGCGCCAATTCTACTAAAGACACCTTAGCCATGCCGGATCACACCCCTCAACTACAAGCTTTTACCCAAGTGGTAGAGTCGCGCCGTTCTGTACGCCGCTTTACCGATACGCCTATTCCTGATGAGGTTATGGCCGACTGTTTACGTTTAGCGATGCTAGCACCGAACTCGAGTAACTTACAGCCGTGGGAATTTTATGTCATCGATAGCCCGGACAAGCGCAAACGCGCGGTTAAGAATTGCATGAATCAAAACGCGGCAAAAACTTCCGCTCGCTTGATTGCAGTCGTGGCACGTACCGATATCTGGCAAGACCATGCGCAGCAAATCCTCCGCGAGTATCCAGATAAGCCCGTACCTAAAAAGGTTAAAGACTACTATACCAAAGTGGTCGCTTTAGACTTTTTACGTGGTCCTATCAACGTGATCTCAATGGCTAAATGGAGCGCCACTAAAGTCTTTAGACAAGTCAAAGGCCCTATCAAATCGCCTTATTATACGTTCGACGATGTCAAAAACTGGGCAACTAACAACGCCTCGCTTGCCGCTGAAAATTTAATGTTAGCCCTTAGAGCACACGGTTTTGATAGCTGTCCGATGGGTGGTTTTGATGAACCGGCGATGAAGCGACTACTCGACCTGACGGACGATCATCATATTGTTATGATGATTGGAGCGGGTGAGCGAGCTGATAACGGCATCTACAGCTCACAATTTCGCTTTGAGCAAGAGCAATTCGTTCATTACGTCTAATATCAGAGCAGAATCACACTCTTAATCATAGTGATATTGCTCTTCTCAACTCATATTTGCCACCAAATTACTAATGATAAGTCGCTTAATAAATGACCTTATCTCTTTATACCTTACTCTAAACGCTAATAAGGACTGTCATGACTACTTCTCAAAAACCGACGTTCGATACCTTTAAAGGTCTATTTAACGAGTCTGAATTCGTCTATCGTCACTTAGGCTCTAATGAAACCAAACAAGCTGATCTTTTAAGCGCCATTGGCTATCAAGACATGGCAAGCTTTGTCGATGATACTGTGCCAGAGCCGGTACGTCTGCATAAAGACCTTAATCTACCACTCGCGATGAGCGAGCATGCAGCGCTAGCCAAACTGCGCAAAATGACAGATAACGTCACTGTTAATAAGAGCTATATTGGACAAGGCTACTCACCAGTACGTATGCCGGCTGTCATCCAACGTAACGTGCTAGAAAACCCAGGCTGGTACACCGCTTATACCCCGTACCAAGCCGAAATTGCTCAAGGTCGCCTAGAAGCTTTACTGAACTTCCAGCAAGTCTGTATTGATCTGACCGGTCTTGAGATGGCAGGAGCTTCACTGCTCGATGAAGCGACGGCAGCCGCTGAAGCGATGGCGATGTCTAAGCGCATGAGCAAAAGCAAATCAACGCAGTTTTTCGTTGACGAGCGCATCTATCCGCAGACGCTAGACGTTATCCAAACTCGCGCTAAGTATTTTGGTTGGGAAGTGGTCGTTGGTGACTTTGATCTGGCCAAATCAGGCGATTATTTCGGTGCTATCTTCCAGTATGTCGGTAAAGAAGGTGACGTTCAGGACCTAACCGACGTCATCAGCGCCGTTAAAGAAAAAAAGACTTACGCCAGTGTCGTCAGCGACATTATGAGCCTCGTGCTGCTAAAGTCGCCTGCTGACATGGGCGCAGATGTCGCTTTAGGTAGCACCCAGCGTTTCGGTATTCCGATGGGCTATGGTGGTCCACACGCTGCTTACTTTGCTTTTTCTGATAAAGCTAAACGCTCAGCGCCTGGTCGTATTATCGGTGTCTCTAAAGACGCACAAGGCAATACCGCGCTACGTATGGCGCTACAGACTCGTGAGCAACATATCCGCCGCGAAAAAGCCAACTCAAATATTTGTACCTCACAAGTACTACTCGCCAACCTCGCTGGTATGTACGCCGTCTACCATGGCCCAAGCGGTGTTAAACGTATCGCCACGCGCATTCATGCTTTTGCTACGGCATTCGCGCAGGTTATCAATCAAGCTAAGGGCGAAAATAAGCTTAGCATCGTACATGATCAGTTCTTTGATACTGTTGTCGTCGATTGCGGTTCTGAAAAGCTAGCCACGCAAATTTTCGAAAACGCTGATAATGTCGGTTATAACCTATGGCGTTTTGATGATACAAAGATTGGCGTCGCCTTTAGTGAAACTAGCGATGAGGAAGACTTTAAAGTATTGACCCAACTGTTTGTTAGTACCTCTCATGAGCTACCAGAAGACGCTAGCGTATCATTGGATCAGACGCATCTGCGTAGCGATGATATCTTAAGTCATCCGGTCTTTAACTCGCACCACACTGAGCACGAAATGCTACGCTATCTAAAATCTTTAGAAGATAGAGATTTGGCGATGAACCGTAGCATGATTGCGCTAGGTAGCTGTACGATGAAATTGAACGCCACCAGCGAGATGCTACCGATTACTTGGCCTGAATTCGCCAATGTGCATCCTTTTGCGCCACTAGATCAAGTCTCAGGTTATATCGAGATGATCGATAGCTTGCAAGAGCAGCTCAAAGCCATAACCGGCTTCGATGATATCTCTATGCAGCCCAACTCTGGCGCCTCTGGTGAATACGCCGGTCTGTTAGCTATTCGCCGTTACCATGAGTCTTTAGGTGAGACCAATCGTGATATCTGCCTGATCCCTATGTCAGCTCATGGAACCAACCCCGCAACTGCTATCATGATGGGTATGCAAGTCGTCGTCGTCAAAACTGATGATAACGGTAACGTCGATATAGATGACTTAACAGCGAAATGTGAAGAGCACAGCGCCAATCTAGGCGCATTAATGATTACTTACCCATCGACCCATGGCGTCTTTGAAGAAGGTATCCGCGACATCTGTGATCTCATTCATAAGCATGGTGGCCAAGTCTATATGGATGGCGCCAATATGAACGCTCAGGTGGCTATCATGCAGCCTGCTGATGTCGGCGCAGATGTACTACACATGAATCTGCATAAGACCTTTTGTATTCCGCATGGCGGCGGCGGCCCTGGTATGGGTCCTATCGGTATGCAAGCGCATTTGGCACCGTTTAAAGCCAACCATGCCGTGGTTCCTGTACATAACGCGCCAAACGCATGTTCTGCGGTATCCGCAGCGCCTTATGGTTCAGCTAGCATCCTACCAATCTCATGGATGTATATTACGATGATGGGCCGCGATGGCTTGCTTGAAGCGACTAACCTAGCTTTACTCAATGCCAACTATATCGCTGACCAGCTCAAGTCTGATTATCCTGTTTTATATGCCGGTAAAAACGGCCGAGTGGCGCACGAATGTATTATTGATATCCGTCCGCTAAAAGAAGACACGGGCATCACTGAGAGCGATATCGCTAAGCGCCTGATGGATTATGGCTTCCATGCGCCAACCATGAGCTTCCCTGTGTCAGGGACGTTAATGATTGAGCCGACTGAATCTGAGTCCAAAGAGGAGCTAGATCGCTTTATCAATGCGCTCAAATCTATCAAAGCTGAAATTCTAAAAGCCCAAGCAGGTGAAGATGGCTGGACATTAGAGAACAACCCAGTGGTTAACGCGCCGCATACCGCTTCTGTCATCACTAATGAAGAATGGTCATATCCATATAGCCGTGATACTGCTGCCTTCCCGCTACCATACGTGCGCGCGCACAAATTCTGGCCAAGCGTCGGCCGTATCGATGATGTTTATGGTGATAAGAATCTCATGTGCTCATGCCCAAGTATCGAAAACTATATGTAGTTTTTGTTATGATAGACGGCATCGAAAACTATATGTAGTTTTTACTACTTAGAATAAAACAAACCTCCAAGTCAGCAGCTGACTTGGAGGTTTTTCTTGTTATCGTTGCTATTTCTAGCGTTACTCTTGTTAGCGTTGCTATAAAATAAATTCTTTATATGTAGCCTGCGCTACTCCATTAACTTAAAAAAGTGCTGACGATAGTGCTTCAGCTCGCGGATAGAATCGCGGATATCATCTAACGCTAAATGACTACCGCCCTTTTCAAAATTCTTCAAGATATCAGGACGCCAGCGAAAGCATAGCTCTTTGACCGACGACACATCTAAATTGCGATAATGAAAAAAGCGCTCAAGCTCCGGCATTTGCCGCGCCAAAAAACGTCTGTCTTGGCAGATAGAGTTACCACACATCGGCGACTTACCGCTATCGACCCATTTATTGAGAAACTTGATAGTTTCCGCTTCGGCTTCTGCTAAAGTCACTTTGCTACGGCGCACCCGATCCACTAAGCCTGACTGACCATGCTGCTTAGTATTCCACTCATCCATCTGATTGAGTCTCTGATCAGATATTTTGATCGCAAATACCGGCCCTTCAGCCAAAACGTTCAGATCCTCATCAGTGACCACAGTAGCAATCTCGATAATCTCGTCATTGAGCGTATCGAGTCCGGTCATCTCAAGGTCTATCCAGACCAACCCTTTTTTGCCTTGATTCTTAATTTTTATCTTGTTGGGATGGTCATCGCTACTCATAAGGCGTCCTATTATTAAGGTTTAAAATATCTCGTGATTTCTTTAGTTTTCATGATGTTTACAGCTTTACAAAACCACTGTTAAGCTTAAGCTGTATGTTAGCAAATTTTCGCGCTACACTGAGCAATATTTTCGATATAGGCAGCACTCATGGCATTGATTCGGCAACGCAAACTCACCAAACAGCAAATTCGCCGCATAGACAAGCAGCAACTAGAAAGTCAAGATAGTATTGATGATAGCTTGATGGATGGTGTGGTCATGGCACACTACGGTAAGCAGCTAGAAGTGCAAGTGACCAGCTTACCGGCTGTTATTGATGAGCCGCCAGAGATTGGTCCCGACGACCCTGAGCCTTTTTGGCAAGAGCTCGCACTTGGTGATATTTGGCGCTGTCATGTGCGTACGAATCTGCCGATGCTCGCCGCGGGCGATCAAGTGCGCTGGACGGCGGATTCTAATACCGGCTTTGGACGTATTGAATCCGTCAAACCACGCACCTCCTTAGTCTCGCGTCCGGATCGCTATCATAAGCTCAAACCTGTCGCCGCTAACATCGATATTTTGGCGATTGTTTTTGCGCCGCTGCCAGCCGCTGCTCCTTCATTGATTGACCGCTATTTAGTCGTTTGTCATCACGCCGGTGTTAAGCCGCTATTGGTACTCAATAAAGCCGATTTACTGGCTGAAGATGATTATGCAGATACCCACGAGCTACTCACTCAATATGCCGCTTTAGGCTACGAGAGTGTCTTGACCTCTGTTGATTGCCCCGAAAATATCGCGGAGAATGATGAGCAAATAGGCTTAGGCGAGCTAAAGAGCTATATCGATCATAAGCTTGTCATTTTTGCCGGTCAGTCAGGTGTTGGCAAGAGTAGCCTTATCAATGCGCTGCTGCCGGAGTCTGCTCAAAGTGTCAATATCATCTCTGAGAACTCACAACTGGGTCAGCACACCACGACCACCAGTCGGTTATTGCCTTTTAATCCTGATGAGTTGACTGCTGGCGGTATCGTCGATACGCCCGGCATTCGAGAATACGGCATCTGGCATCTGACCCCTGAAGATATTATCTCAGGCTTTATAGAACTCGCCCCTCTAGCAGGTTACTGTCAATTTCGCGACTGTCGCCACACGCATAACTCTAAAGGCTGCGCGCTATGGCAAGCGGTAGCAGATGGTGAAGTATTGCAGCGCCGCGTCGAGAATTTAGTTACCCTAAGGCAAGAGGCAGATACGAAGCCATACTAAGTCAAACTAGGCCACGCTAGGGCGGGTTTGCTTTGATCGACCGTTTACTCTAACGAGTCTTATCGGTATAATAGCGCCTGGTTCAATATGGTTAGGCTGTATTCGCAGTCTGCTAGAGCCCTAATTTTTTGGAGGTCTGTTGTGGATCGTGCGCTTGAATTTGTAGGCAATCACCCTTTTTTATTTGGTATTTTGGCCGTATTAGCCATACTATTTTTTACCATTGAAAATAAACGTAGTGGCAAAAAAATATCTCCTAACACGCTTGGGATGATGGTCAACTCACAAAACGCACAATTGATCGATATTCGTGCCAAAAAGAAGTTTGAGACCGGCTATATTCAAGGCAGTCGTAATATTCCTTTTACCGAAGTAAAAGATCGCTTAGAGGAAATACGCGCAATTGAGCAGCCCGTGATTATCATTTGTGATATGGGCGTGCAAGCCGGTGCGGCGATACAGATGATCGGCAAAGACAACGTTTATCGCTTAGAAGGCGGCGTGGGTGGCTGGCAAGGCGCTGGCATGCCGTTAGTGAGCCCAAAAGAGGCACAAGCTAAAAAAGGCAAATCAAAGCCAAAACTTAGTAAGTAGTGGATATTGGGTCTGACAATTAATATTTTGATTTATACAGCCCTGTATTTACCAAGTATCAAGACATCATAGCTATAAAATATAGCTATGATGTTTTTTTTATGCCAATAGTAATCTTTATAATAATAATTGCGGATATTGTGAACTTTTATTACATTTATCGGTCTCTGCTTGAATTTATCACCTTGAGCCCCACTTTATAACTGAAGATAATAAAAACTAGCCTGTTCAGTAATGGCAGCTAGTATGCGTTATTACTAGTCATTTATTATAGTTAAGGATTTATTATGACCGTTCCTGTTAAAGTATATACCACGCCAATCTGTCCCTATTGCTCAAACGCCAAACAACTATTACAATCTAAAGGCGTTGATTATGAAGAGATTGGCATGCATGATATGAGCAGCGATGAGCGCCGCGCTTTGATGCAAAAAACCAATAATTACCGCACAGTACCACAAATTTTTGTGGGTGAGACTTTCATTGGCGGTTTTGATGAGCTCAATCAATTCAATCAGCAAGGCAAGCTTGATGAGCTATTAGCTGGCTAAACGGCGTAACTTCGCATCTTTTTGAGTAGTTATTTTATTAATTTTTAGAGGAAATACCATGGCTGAAGAACAAGCACAACCCCAACTGGCTTTAGAGCGCATTTATGTCAAAGATATGTCGCTTGAAGTGCCTGGCGCTGACGTATTCACCAAAGAGTGGAACCCAGAGCTAGATATCAACCTATCAAGCAATGCTGAGAAGTTAGACGACGATCATTACCAAGTGACTTTAACGGTTAGTGTCAATGCCAAAAACGCAGAAGCACCAGCGTTTATCGCAGAAGTGCATCAAGCCGGTATTTTCTTATTAAAAGATATTCCAGAAGACCAAATCGGACAGATCTTAGGCGCATACTGCCCTAACGTTTTGTTCCCTTATGCGCGTGAAGTGATCAGCGATATCGTCACTCGTGGCAGCTTCCCGCAGTTGTTACTAGCGCCGGTCAACTTTGACCAAGCTTATGCTCAAAGCCAAGAACAAGCTCAGGTCGATGCGCAAGGTCAAGCGTAAGCCTACATTGAATGGACCAGTCTAAACGGATAGATCGATAAAATAAAAACCGCCTAACTCTGAACTGACCCCCATAAGTTGGACACAACTTTTGGGGGTTATTTTATGAAGTACGACATAGACTTTAAGATAAGGGTAATAGCTTATTATCAGCAAGGACATTCTGCTTTTGCTACTGCAAAGCACTT
>NZ_JBPYDC010000037.1:0-13757 GCF_051847575.1 Psychrobacter sp. 1U2 | reverse complement strand
AAGCTTTGTTTTGGATTTATTTTGATTTAGTTTGTAGGGTGTGATTATTTGTATATCTATCAGTTGCTTGGGTGGGATAGGCCTACTATCGTTTTGATGGTAGGCTCTTTAAGAAACTATAGATCAAAGATCATTTTAATCAAAAGTATAGCTGACCCCTATATTAATTACCGATTACCGCCATTTTAGCTACCGCTACACCCAAACGCGCTATTAATAGAGAATTGATCATCTGATATACCTAGCGTTCTAGTAACTAGTTTTCTAATTATTAGGTATCACATTTCCAACCGTAGCTGAATTGCTAGATTTGCTACTTGATTTGGCAATTTCGCTTACTGCTATATAACAGCCAATACCATGATTGAAGATGAAGCAATAAACATGGTTTCACGTAATAAATACTCTTTTATTAGCTTCCCTTCATTACTAAAGCTGCTACACTATCTACTACGTGTCAAAAAATGTTTATTTATAAAATACATTCGTTAAAGGTAATACAATAGAGTAATGTTTTCAAACGCTAGTTAAACAATGTGTTGCCTATTGTAAGTAAGAAATCTGCTATTGATAATGGTACATTTGTACTAACTAGAGTAAACGGTAAGGAAATACAGACAAAGCAGCTAACGGATAGAGCACATGAAAACAAAAAAAATCGTCTTATTAGTAGATGATCACGCCTTGTTTCGAGCAGGACTGCGTCTTATCCTAGAAAATAAAATAGACGCTGAGATTATTGAAATTGAAAAAATCAGTGATGTGACAGGCCTTGAAGAAGAAATCGATGTAATATTGCTAGATATTTGTCTACCAGGGCTCAATGGTATTGACGGCATGATTATCCTCCAGCAGCGCTGGCCAGAAGCGCGTATTATGCTATTGTCTGCTCTGAACAATCACGAAGAGATCAATAGAGCATTAGAGCTAGGTGCTTGTTGTTTTTTGCATAAAAATACGGACTCCACCCTTATCTGCAATACAGTGCAATCTCTATTGATGAGCCGCTTGCCGAGCAAAAGCGATCACCTCCAAATCCAAACACAGCCATCCCCTGTTGTTACCCAAGCTAAAACTTTACTAAGTACTCGGCTGTTAGAAGTATTAGCGCTTATGGCAGAAGGCCATAGCAATAAATATATTGCTGATAAGCTGTCCTTGAGTGAGAACACTGTGCGTAATCATATCGTCGCCTTGATGGATCATTTCAGGGTCCATAACCGCACCAAAATCATCATTGCCGCTCAACAAGCCGGTTATCTTGCTAGGCCAGAATAAACGTAGCTTTTCAGCTATGAGGGTCTATGCAAGAGTTTTTATATAGGACTTATATGGATTATTGACTATGTATGACGACGATATCGAAACCCTTCCTAGCATAATCCCTAGCACCTATAATCATAAATTAGTCTTAGCCGCACAGATTAGACTGTTACTTAGGAATCTACCCTTAGCGCTTTTAGGCCTTATGTTCATCAGCCTTTGTTTTTTTGCGACTATGTTTGTCACTTATGATTCAAGTGCCAATCAGCAAGCATTAAATACGATTTGGCTGGCCTATCATACGATAATAATAGGCGTGCTATGGCTCTCTGTAAGACTTATCCTTAGCAGACCTGACACTTTGAACATGGGCTTTTTGAGGAAAATATTTGCAGTATTGGTTTTATTCTTTTTTGCTGCTATGGTTTTTTGCCTACCTATATTTATCGCTATGCTGCAGCGCGTGCCTATTAATGAGATCAATCCTGCCAAACTATTGATTATAATCTGGACCTTTTTTCATCTTATTATCCTCTATGTCTGTTGGTTGAACTGGCAAAAAATTAAAACTTTAGTAAAGCAAATCACAGATAAAAACATAACTGATAACGCTAATCAAAAACAGAGCCCGACTACAAACAGCCTTGATTATCAATTACCTGATAATTATGCCGGTTCTTTTTTTAATTTGACTTATGAGGTACCGCAGTCCACTTCTAAAGGCCATGATCACTACTTAGCGCATTATGCTGTCTATAGCGTTCTTTTCATTTGTACTTTTGCGATTGCTTGTCTTTGGGCACTCATTATTGGTAAAGCGTTTATGACCAATATTCAAAATTCCACTCAAGTTATTATACTGTTGGGACTGCATTTGGGTGTATTGAGCGGAGGAATTTCAAGCGTAGCCATCTTTTGGCGAGTCTACATTGCTTATGTATTACCTAGTATGTTTATGTGGGGGCTGTTGCTTATATACATAGACGGGGCTGGATTTAGTGTTTTGGCAATTGCGGTTATAGGGTTATTGTTTTTTAATATTTTCTTTGCCAAGCATACGTCAACCAATACGCTTAAAGCAATTGTGATTTACCTAGAGAACAACAATCTAGTGGCACAGCTACAAATAAAAACGCAACAAGTAGAAAAAGCCAGTTTAGCCAAAACTCAGTTTTTGGCTGCCGCCAGCCATGATTTACGTCAGCCAATACAAGCCTTAAGCTTATTCATTGAAGCGCTTAAGGATACTAATCTTGATAGTCAGCAAGCACAGATTGTAAATTATGCCAGTTCTGCTAGCCAATCTAGTCGTGAGATGCTCAATTCGGTATTGGATTACGCTCATTTGGAAAGTGGAGAGATGACCCCTCATTTCGTTCCGACTGAACTCAATAGTATTCTGCAAAACTTGGTCGATGAGTTTGGCATACAAGCTCAGCATAAACAGCTATCTTTACGCTTCAAACCTACCACCCTGTGTGTAATGACAGACCCTATAATGCTGGCACTAATCCTAAGAAATTTAATCAGTAATGCCATACGCTATACCCATAAAGGGGGTGTCTTTATTGGCGTGCGTAAACTATCTGCAAGTCACTCTTCTCTGGCGCTAGAGTACTGCCGTATCAGTATATGGGACACTGGTAGTGGCCTGACAGCAACAGAAGTTGAACAAGCGTTTAAGTCCTTTCATCAAATAGAGCGTAATAATGTTACCAATCAAGGATTAGGGCTCGGGCTTGCTATTGTTAAAGGCATGACTGAATTACTAAAAGCGGATCTAGAAGTAAAGTCTACGCTGCATGAAGGTTCACAGTTCTCCATAGTCCTGCCTATTTGCGAAAAAGATGATAAGAATATCTTCTATAGCAATACCGTCGTTAATCATTTATCAGGAAAAACGGTATTAGTAGTCGATGACGACGATATTCTTCTCAAATCAATGCAGCTTTTATTAGAGGTCTGGGGCTGTAAGGCTGTTGCTGCTCAAACAGTAGCAGAAGCGGTCGCTGCTTTTGAGGTACATCAACCTGATATTGTCATCTCTGATTATCGCTTAGCGGACAAAGAAACTGGCGAAGAGGTCATCATCGCTATACAGAACGCCAGTAGTACTGCTCGTTATGACTCAGCGTCCTTTATTCTGCTAACAGCAAATACTTCACCTAAGTTACTCAAAGCGACAAAAGCTATCAACCCGACCATACTGCATAAACCTATAGACCCTCTTATCTTACGCCATCACTTGCAGCAACTCACGGCAAAAGCGCTTTAAAAAGCCTGTCATCATTGCCAACCTAAATACGAAAAAGCCGCTTACTAGATAAGCGGCTTACGATGGTAAATAGAGATGTTTATGATTCGATGTCGGTTTTATATCTTAGCCTTTATCGTGGTCACAATACCCGACAGCGCATAGATAATGCCGATGGCTAAAATACCAACGGGAATATCATAAATAAGAATACTTAGAATGAGAACGGCAATGATTAAGGCTACAAAAGGCACTTTCTTTTTATCGAACTCTTTAAAGCTATAATACTTGACGTTACTGACCATCAGTAGACCACAGATCACCACCCACGCGGCGAACAAAATCATGACTAAGGTGTCGTATTGACCCACCCATTCATTGTGGTCAATGGCAACCATGACTGCGGCTGTAACTAAGATCGCCGCTAAGGGGCTGGCAAGACCCACAAAGTACTTTTTATCAACGATACCCACTTGCACGTTAAAACGCGCCAGACGAAATGCGCCGCAAGCAGTAAAGACAAAAGCACAGCCCAAACCAATACGCCCTAACGGCTCTAGAGCAAAGCTATAAACTAAAATAGCAGGCGCTATGCCAAAGGCCAATAAATCAGCTAAAGAGTCGTACTGCTCACCAAACGGACTCTGCGCATTAAGCATACGGGCTACACGCCCATCAGCGCCATCCAGAATAGCCGATAAAAATATCGCTAAAGCGGCTTTGTAAAACTCGCCACTGGTGCTCGCTAAAATCGAATAAAAACCAGACAATAACGACAAAGTAGTGATTAAGTTGGGCGCTAGATAAACACCGCGACTCACTACTTGCTCACCCTCGGCAACTTCTGCTTCAATAACTTCAAAGGTTAGACCTTCATAATCGTCATTATCCGCTAAGCGAATATTAAACTCATGCTCATCGATATAAGGCGGCTGCGTCGCGGCACTATCGCTAATATGATCTAGATTATCATTGAGCGGCAGCTCAGTAGCTTGGTCCGTCTTATCGATAGCTTTATTCTCGATAGCTGTATCGGTTCCGTTGTTAATACTGTTACTGCCATTATTCGTACTCATAACCTGTCCTTATTCGCCGACCAGCCAGCGCACATTGGTCGCGCTATCAGGGGTCATATTGGGCGCATCAGCGACTTTAAGCGCAGGCTGTAAGAAGCGTAGTATCTCACGCGCCTGATTGTCAAACTGCCAAGGCGGATTGATAATCAGCATACCCGTACCATTCAAACCAACGGCAACATCGTTTGGATAAACATTGAGCTCACAGATGAGCTGGCGTCTGATATCGGTACGCTTTAACTTTTTGTAGAATAGCTCAACTGCGTCAATATTTTTGATCGGGAACCATAGCGCATAAGTCCCTTGTGGCCACTTGTCATAAGAAGCTACTAATAAGTCAACCAAACGGGTAAAATCTTTGTGCTCTTGCTCGTAAGGCGGATCTAAAAATATTAAGCCGCGACGCTCAGCAGGAGGAATCACCGCGCGAATCCCTTCAAAAGCATCGCGATGATGAATGCCAATCGGCAGCTTATGCAGCTGATAATTCAGCGCATCGTACTCGCTTGCTTTGGCTTCAAAAGCCTCACCGCGTACGCCGCTATCAGGATATTTTTCGATATGATGGGCAATCCACCAAGGCGAACCCGGATAGACTTTATTATCATAAGTAAAACGCGCTTGCTTGATACCTTCCATATAATCTTTAACGGCGGCGGGCGCTTTTTTCATGTCAATATCATCAGCTTTCAATAAAGCTTGAATACCGCCTTTAGCTTCGCCCGTTTTACGCGACTCTTCGCTTGCCAGCGAATACAAGCCACGACCACCGTAAGCGTCGAGGGCATAAAAGGGTTTGTTTTTTTGGCTTAATTGATTAAGCAGTTGCACAAGTAAAATGTGTTTCACCACATCGGCAAAGTTACCTGCGTGGTAGGCATGTTTATAATTCATAAGGTATAGTTCATAATCTCAAAAAGTTTAAGTGCGGAAAATTGCATCTATGGTAGCATAGGAAGCTTAAAAGATAACGTGGGTTTTGGTAATTAGACGTTGATTGAGCGTTGATAAAGCGCTAGTAGAATACTGATAGAGCATTGGTAAAGAGTAACGGGACGACATGACAACGATTATTAGTAACCTTAAAATAACCCCTCTAGCGGTTGACAACCCCATAGGTATAGACAATCCGCCGCAGCTTACTCCTGATGATAAACAAGGCGCGAGCGCTGAGGGCCTAACCCAGCATGTATTGCAATTGTCTGACTTTGCTGTTGATTGGACGCATAGGCTCAGCGATAGCGCGCTTGATACCCTAGTTTCGGACGGCTGGCTGGTTCTTGATAATGTCTTTACGGATAAAGCCCTGCTTGCTTTGCAAGCGGAGAGTGGTTTTATTAACTATCGTGAAGCAGAGCTTACCGCTGGCATTCGGGTGAGCAACATTCGCGGTGATAACATTCGCTGGATTACCAAAGATTTCTTTGCTGGGTTTTATTATCTGCACTCTATCAATGCACTAGCGGCTCTATTGAACCGTACGCTATTTACCGGTATTCGTCATAGTGAAGCGCATTATGCCTGCTATCCACCAGGCTTTGGCTATCAGTGGCATAGTGACAACCCAGTAGGCCGTGATGAGCGTGTGATATCTGCGGTGTTTTATCTCAACGATGAATGGGAAGCAATCGACGGCGGTGCGGTAGAAATCGTTGATAACCACGGTGTCCATAATGAAGTCATGCCGCTCGCCAATCGCTTGATTATCTTCAATAGCGACTTACAGCATCAAGTGCAAATTGCCCATCGTCAACGTTACTCTATCGCGACGTGGATGCGCCGTGACGGCTTGGTGCCTTTTGTTGAAGAAGGTTAGCGATCTGTTAAATCATTCATTTAAATAAATTATTTCTAGTACAAGGTTTCTTATGTCAGACAATAATAACAAGAACATCTTAGCGCAAAACCATCAACAAGCGACGCTAGACTTAAGCATTGAACTGCTTGAACGCCCTTCGGTGACGCCTGATGATGACGGCTGCCAAGATATCTTGTCTACGCGACTTGAGCAGGCAGGTTTTGCTTGCGAGTTTATGTATTATGGAGATAAAAACCAAACGGGCGAGCATGCCGAGGTAAAAAACTTATGGGCGCGGCGCGGCACGGCTGATCCGGTGATTTGCTTCGCGGGTCACACCGATGTCGTGCCTACCGGTGAGGTTAATAATTGGACGTATCCACCTTTTACTCCGACTATTGCTGATGGCTATCTTTGGGCGCGCGGTGCCGCTGACATGAAAACGGGCATTGCTGCTTTTACGGTTGCCGCCGAGCGTTTCGTTGCCAATCATCCCAAGCATAAAGGCTCGATCGCTCTGTTGATTACTTCAGATGAAGAAGGCCCGTCTATCAATGGTACGGTCAAAGTCATCGAAACCTTAGAAGCTCGGCAAGAGAAAATTACCTACTGTCTCGTTGGTGAGCCCTCAAGTACCGACACGCTCGGCGATATCATCAAAAACGGTCGTCGCGGCTCATTAGGGGCAGAGCTTACAGTGACGGGTAAGCAAGGTCACGTCGCCTATCCGCATTTAGCAAGCAATCCGATTCATGCAGCGATGGCAGCGCTAAGCGAGCTGACCGCAGCGAAATGGGACGCTGGCAATGACTACTTCCCTGCGACTTCCTTGCAAATCTCCAATATTAATGGTGGCACCGGCGCGACTAATGTCATTCCAGAAACGTTAAACGTAGTCTTTAACTTCCGCTTCTCTACAGAAACGACTGAAAATGAGTTAAAGGAAAAGACCCATGCGATCTTTGACAAAAATTTTGCTAATAGTGACGCAAAATACGCTATCCATTGGAAGTTATCCGGTCAGCCCTTTTTGACTCCAGAAGGCAGGCTGGTATCGGCTTGCCAAAATGCGATTAAGTCGGTAACAGGTACAAATACCACCCTCTCTACCTCTGGCGGAACTTCTGATGGCCGCTTTATCGCACCGACTGGCGCACAAGTGGTTGAACTTGGCGTACGTAACGCGACTATTCATCAGGTCGATGAAAAAGTTGAAGTGGATGATTTAGGAAAACTGGCGCAAATTTATGAGGGCATATTAGAAAATCTGCTGTTGGATTGATCCTTTATTGTTATTCAAAAAAAAGCAAAAGCGCCAGTAATCACTGACTTGGCGCTTTTATTATATGATGATTTATTTTTCACTCAATCCCGATATAAAGATCCAATTGGCCGTATTCTAAATTACCACCAATATAATGCTCAAAATCGACATTGTAAGTGCGAGTATGCGCACAATCTGGATTATGAAAATACTCCCATGCTTTCTCCCAGGCGTTCATCACCGTATTCGGCATTCTGCCTTCTTCGGTAAACACCAAATACTTGCCTGCAGGAATAGTCACGGTTACTAATTCAGCCGAACTTTTATCATTGTCTTCATGATTAGCGGTATTCCAGCTGGCGACCACATCGAACGCGCCAACTAAGTCCTCGCTTTCATAATTATGAAAAACGCCATAAATATCTTCGCCTTCGCTAAGGTGCTCTACATGATTTTGATAGAACTTTTGCCATAGACGGCCAAGTTTCGCGGTTTCAAAACTGGTCTCAGCGAGATTGGTCGTACGCACGCTGATACCTCGACAAGCTATCGCAGTCGATAGCTCTTTAACTTGTGAGCTCATAATGTTTCCTGATAAATTAGAGAGATGATAAAAGTTTTACGAACCATAAGATTTATTTAATCGGCTTCATCTATCCAGTTCATCTGAATCGCTTCCAAGATGCCTTCGTTGGACTTTTGCGGATCATCATCGAAGCCTTCAAGTTCAGTCACCCAGCGATGCAAATCAGTAAAGCGGATATACTGTGGATCAGTTTCAGGGAACTTTTCGTATAGCTCGATAGCGATATCTAGGCTATCAGTCCATTTTAGTTTTTGTGGAGTCATAATCTCACCTCTATCGTTATTATAAAAGTCATGCTTGCTATCCTAACAAACTTCACTCACTAATTGTATATAGATAAATTTTTAGAGTCGATATTAGCTGTTGTATGGTGCTTTTTAAACACTTTTAATTGTGTGTGAAATTACCAATGATGCGAATTATTAAACCCTAGAAAATCCTATTTAAAGGATTTTCTCTTGCGAGACTAAAACTGCAGTGCAATTTTTCAACGTCTCTCAGACTTAACTGCTACTTGATGCTGATTCCAACTATTAATAATATCACTTAGCTGCTCATCACTCATGTCCAGCACACTTGGCGCGCACTTGTTGCCTTGCTTATCTTTTAACACAAACTTAGTCATACCAACGCCCATGAGCTGACTTTTGACAAAAAAGCGGCTTTCAAAGTAGATATATTTGTTATCCCAACCTGCAAGCTCACTACTAACCGTCATTTTATCCAAAAACTTAATCTCTTTGAGATAGATCATCTCTTGCATAGCGATGACCCAGTTTAAAGGCTTAATATCCTTTTGATGGATACAAGCCATAAGCCAGCGGGTAATATTCAGCTCAATAAAAGATAGGTAACGATAATTAGGCAGGTGATCGCGAAAGCCCATATCATGCGGCAATACTCGATAATGGCGAACAATCGGCGCGCTCAAAGTTTTGCTATCTAGGGTTTTATTAGCACTGACTTCACTCTTTTTTTGCTGCTTGAGCTGTTGTTTGAGCAAGCTTGTCATAATAAAAAAGCGGATTAACATATTCATAAAGAACTCTTTTAACGTCTATTTTGTGTGTTATAACTGATTATATTTTATAAGTGAAATAAAGGCGCTATACCATAACGCAAAAAAGCCACCGGAGTGACTTTTTTGCCTGAAAACTTAATAGAAAATACTAAAAGCTAATTAATGACCGCCGCCATTAATGCTGCGTACCATCTCTTCAACCATCTTCTTGGCATCGCCAAAGATCATCATGGTCTTATCCATATAGAAGAGACTATTATCAAGACCAGCATAACCAGTACTCATTGAGCGCTTGATGACCATAACCGTTTGCGCTTTGGTCACTTCTAAGATAGGCATACCAAAGATCGGTGACGTTGGATCGTCTTTCGCAGACGGGTTGACCACGTCATTAGCACCAATGACGAGTACCACATCGGTACTAGCGAAGTCAGAGTTAATCTCGTCCATCTCCATGATGTCATCATAAGGAACGTCAGCTTCTGCTAACAGTACGTTCATGTGACCAGGCATACGACCGGCAACGGGGTGAATGGCGAAGCGGACGTTGACGCCCTCTTCTTTTAATAGCTCATATAACTCTTTGACCGCATTCTGTGCACGACCTTGCGCCATACCATAACCCGGTACAATGATTACGTCACTAGCATTGGACATAAGGAAGCCTGCGTCTTCTGCTGAGCCTGACTTATAGTTCTTCGGTGCGCCATCATCATCGCCGCCAGCGACTGCTGCACTGCCTATACCGCCGAATAAGACATTAATCAATGAGCGGTTCATCGCCTTACACATGATGTAGGATAGAATCGCACCTGATGAACCCACTAGTGAGCCGGCAATAATAAGCATCGAGTTACCTAGGGTAAAACCAATACCGGCTGCTGCCCAACCTGAGAACGAGTTAAGGAGTGACACGACTACTGGCATATCACCGCCGCCGATTGGTGCAATCCACATCCAACCAAAGGCAATAGCTAATACCGTCATCACGTAGAAGGCAGGTAGTGAGTCGGTAATAAAATATACCGCACCAAAACCAATCATCGCGATAAATAATAACGCTTGTACCGGCTTGACCCAGCCACCATTGACCGTTTTTGCCCAGCTTTTTGCCGCCAGTTTACCAAAGGCAAAGACGGATGCTGAAAAGGTAATGGCACCGATAAAACAACCAATAAATAGCTCTAAGCGCGTGACCGTATTGTACTCTTGATCAGAATGCAATACCGTTGCCAAGGCAATCGCTACTGCGGCTAGGCCGACTAAGGAGTGCATCAAAGCCACGGTTTCTGGCATTTGGGTCATCGCTACGGTTCTTGATTTCCAAATACCGACAGCTGCCCCTAGTACCATCGCGCCGATGATCATCCACATGATTGGACCTTCGGCTAAGAAGAAAGTAGTAATGACGGCAATAGCCATCGCTACCATACCCAAACGGTTGCCGCGGATAGCGGTCTTTGGGCTGGAGAGTCCACGTAAGGTTAGGACAAATAAAATAGCGCCGACTAAATAAAACCAGTCCGCATTCGTAGCAATCATCGCTGAAAAATCGCTCATACATTGCCTCCCTTCTCATTTGCAGCATCAGTAGCTGGCGTCGCTACTTTTTTGGGTTTGGGTTTGAACATAGAAAGCATACGTTCCGTCACTGAGAAGCCGCCAAATATATTAATACTGGCTAAAAACACAGCAAATGCACCGATCAAACTCGTCGCCGTAAACACTTGGTTATCGATAACGACGGTTTGCAAAATCGCACCGACAATCACAATACTAGATAACGCATTGGTGACCGCCATTAAAGGCGTATGTAGGGCTGGGGTCACACCCCAAACCACGTAATAACCCACAAAGATAGCGAGTACAAATACGGTAAAAATTGCTACGAATGGCGTGCTAGCCATGGCGGCGCCAGCTGGCGCTGCTGCTAAAATAGTGGCAATCATTTTATCCTCCTAAAATTTATTCGTTACTGGCAGATTCATTAGTGATATCAAAAAGACTCATAGCTCAGATCGCTTAGTAATCAGCAGCTTAGCGCTTAGCCAAACGCACTTGACCGTCATGGGTCACCGCGAGCGCGCCTTGAATCTCATCTTCCATATCTAAATGAAGTGCTAGTTTGTTCGGTGCGGCATTAGTATTTGCAGTGTCTGAGGCTTCATCCTCTTCAGCAATCAAAGTCGTGATAAAATTCACTAAGTTATTGGCATAAAGATCTGAAGACTGCGCGGCGAGCATGGACGGAATATTTGCCGCCCCAACGATACGCACACCGTTATCTGTGGTGATGGTTTGCTCAGCAACTGCGCCTTCAACGTTACCGCCAGTGCCCGCTGCCATGTCGATCAACACTGAACCCGCTTTCATCTTATCGAGCGTAGTCTTATGCACCAATCGCGGCGCTTGACGACCTGGTATCTGCGCGGTAGTAATGACGATATCAGCACCGCTTAGGGCTTTATCTACCACTGCCGCTTGATCTTTTATATATTGCTCTGAGGGCGTCCATGCATAACCGCCGGTTGCTTTAGCCTTTTGCGCTTCCTCTTCACTCATCGGTACGTCTAACCATTTACCGCCAAGCGACTCGACTTGCTCGCGCGCAGAAGGACGCAAATCACTCGCTTCAACGACAGCGCCCAAACGCTTAGCCGTAGCAATCGCTTGTAGCCCTGCCACGCCGACACCTAAGATAACGACTTTGGCAGGCTTGACTGTACCCGCTGAGGTCATAAACATGGGGAACGGACGTGAGTACTCATTGGCTGCTAAGAGCACCGCTTTATAACCGGCGAGGTTGGCTTGTGAAGATAAGACATCCATATTTTGCGCGCGCGACAAGGTACGCGGCAATAGCTCCATCGCAAAGACAGTAGCGCCTTTAGCTGCATAAGTATCTAGCTGAGTATTACGATAAGGATCAAGCATCCCAACGACAATTTGCTTGGGCTTTAGCGTCTCAGTGAGCTCAGCTGGTAAGTCACTGATAGTGGTAATAATTTGGGACTGTTCAATCACTTCATTACTACTACTAGCAATGTCAGCACCAGCCGTTTGATAGCTGTCGTCTGTATAATAGGCTGCAAGACCTGCGCCTGACTGAACGACGACCTCAAACCCAAGCTTACGCAGCTTTTTGACTGCGTCTGGGGTGAGTGCTACGCGGCTTTCATGCGTGCTGTCTGCACTGATAACACCGATTTTCATATCGTCTCCTTACATGCAAATACTTGACTAATCACAAGCTTTGGCTTTATGGATATATTGAGTGATAAAATAGAGGGCGCAAAAAAAACCCTGCTCAGCTAGTACTCTGTGAAGTAAAGCACTGAGCAAAGATTATCAATTCCCTAAATGATAATACTATCTTCATCATCTTTTTTTATTATAGAGACATCGTCCCCTACCTTTCATTGTTTAATGATGACTCATAAGTAAATAAAAAGTTAACAGTTCCATTTTTGCTATAACTTTTATTATCGTAATAATTCAATATTAAAGGATTAAGCACTAGCTGCTTGACAATATAGTCTTTATGCTATGGTAGAGTCAGCTAACAAACATCCGATAAAATCTAATAAATAAGGAGCTCTTATGTACTTCGTCCTCTCGCCTGCCAAATCCTTAAATGAAACGGACGCTGTGCCCTTAAACCTTGGCAACTATTATAGCCAGCCCGCCCTCATTGAAGACGCCGCCCAGCTGATAAAAAACCTCAAAGCCAAAGACCCGATTGACTTGCAGGAACTCATGAGCATCTCTGATGATTTAGCGCAGCTTAACGCAGAGCGTAATCAAGTATGGCAGATGCCGCATGACTCTGAGAATGCCAAGCCTGCTGCCTACTTGTTCGATGGTGACGTCTACACTGGCCTTGCCAGCTACGAGATGGATAAAGAGACCATGCTGTATCTCAACGAGCATTTGGGTATCTTGTCTGGTCTATATGGAGTATTGAAACCTTTGGATCTCATGCAGCCATATCGTTTAGAGATGGGAACTAAACTAAAAAACGCGCGTGGTGATAATTTGTATGAGTATTGGGGTGAGCAAATCACCGATGCTATCAATAAGCAAATGGCGGATAGCGATGACAAGGTGCTTGTCAATCTAGCGTCCAATGAATACTTTAAATCAGTAAAGAAAAAGGCCTTAGACGCAAAAATCATCACTCCTAGATTTGAAGATGAAAAAAATGGTACGTATAAAGTGATTAGCTTTTATGCCAAAAAAGCGCGCGGGCTGATGGTGAAATATGCCGCAGATAATAAGCTGACCAAAGCCGAGCAGCTTAAAGGTTTTGATCTGGCGGGGTACTATTATGTCGATGAGCTGTCTGATGATAAGACGTGGACTTTTCAGCGCGATGAGGGAGATCAATAAATTTTTAAGATAATACACTATTCGCATACTATAGTCAGTCTTTTATAAATAAGATACAATACTTTTAAAACTGAGAGAAAGATATTAATAACGATGACTTATTCTG
>NZ_JBPYDC010000036.1:0-15956 GCF_051847575.1 Psychrobacter sp. 1U2 | reverse complement strand
ATTATGATAATTTAACCCTGTCAGGCATTGCTGCCTGACTCAAGTAAAACACTCTCCGATAAAGTCGGGGCGGTTCAAGGCTTATTGACAACAGTTACTAACATAGCTATCTCAGTTAATCTCAATGTAATATCGATAATAGTAGATTGTCAGCTTACCAACTACAAGTGAAAAGTAGAACAAGCTATAACCCCTAAATCCGAAAACGCTTTCTACTCATATAAAGTGTGTTTTTTGCTTTTCAAGTCGTATGAGCATATAACCCAATATCAGCCATGCGCTTTGCTTATTTTATAGCCGCCATTTGCTATAATAGCGCCACTTTATCAAACAAATAACTTATCTAAGAATGTGGCAATCCTATGAAATTCTCAAAGTTTGGTCAGAAATTTACCCAGCCTACGGGTATCTCGCAATTGATGGATGACTTGGGCGATGCGCTAAAAAGCGATCAGCCGGTCAACATGCTAGGCGGTGGTAATCCTGCCAAGATTAATGCGGTGAATGAGCTGTTTTTAGAGACTTATAAAGCGCTGGGACTGGATAACGATGCTGGCGTACCCAATAGTAGCGCGATTATTAGTATGGCGAATTACTCCAATCCGCAGGGTGATGCCGCCTTTATCGAGGCTTTGGTTGGCTTCTTTAACCGTCATTATGATTGGAATCTAACCGCAGAAAATATCGCTTTGACCAATGGCTCACAAAATGCCTTTTTCTATTTATTTAACCTGTTTGGCGGTGCGTTCAGTGATAAGTCTAATACAGACAACCAAACGGTAGATAAATCGATTTTATTGCCATTAACGCCTGAGTATATCGGCTATAGCGATGTGCATGTCGAAGGTCAGCATTTTGCCGCGGTATTACCACATATCGATGAAGTCACTCATGAGGGCGAGGAAGGCTTCTTTAAATATCGCGTAGATTTTGAGGCGTTAGAGAACTTGCCAGCGTTGAAGGAAGGTCGTATTGGCGCGATTTGCTGTTCGCGTCCGACCAATCCGACGGGTAATGTGCTGACCGATGAAGAAATGGCGCGCTTAGCTGAGATTGCCAAGCGCTACGAGATACCGCTGATTATCGATAATGCCTACGGTATGCCCTTCCCAAATATCATTTATTCAGACGCGCATCTGAATTGGGATGACAATACCATTTTGTGTTTTAGCTTGTCGAAGATTGGTCTGCCCGGTATGCGTACAGGCATTATCGTTGCTGCGCCTGAGGTGATCGAAGCGGTTAGCGCGATGAATGCGGTGGTGAATTTAGCCCCGACACGTTTTGGGGCGGCGATTGCGACGCCACTGGTCGCAGATGACCGTATCAAGCAGTTATCTGATGACGTTATCAAGCCTTTTTATCAGCAGCAAGCTAAGACAGCCATTACCCTACTTAAAAAAGAATTGGGCGATTATCCGTTAGTGATTCATAAGCCAGAGGGCGCGATATTCTTATGGTTATGGTTTAAAGATTTGCCGATTAGTACCTCTGAGTTGTATGAAACTCTCAAAGAAAAAGGCACACTTATCGTGCCAAGTGAATACTTCTTCCCTGGTGTCGATGTTAGCGATTATAAACACGCGCATGAGTGTATTCGTATGAGTATTGCCGCCGATGAGCAGACTTTGACCGATGGGATTGCAGTGATTGGTGAGGTGGTGCGTGGGTTATATGATGAAGCTAAGTAAAACCCTTTACTCTTAAAATCGAAAAACGGACTAATTAATAGTCCGTTTTTTTATGGAGTAAACATACAGCTGACTCAATCTAAAATTGTTAAAGTACTGCTGGTATAAATTTTCCTTGCTAGCTGTGCGACTTCGTCACTCCAGAGGCTGCACAAAATTCATCCCAGCAGTACGTAGTTAGTGTAGATAGCTTGTGCCCATTTTATTTAGAACTGGATATGTCAAAACCCTTTTATTTAAGCTCTTTAAGCAAAGCTTTTACGCTAATTTTACCAAATTCATTCGCCGCCAAAGGACCATCGCCTGAGATGAGCTTTCTATCTTGATGGGTCTGTCCTGAGGCGAGTTTATTATCAATCGTCACGCCTAAATCTTCTAACTTTTCGCCGAAGTACCAAGGCATCGTACCAGGCAAATAACCAATTTTTGGCATTTGCTTATCCATGCCAGTCGGGAACGCAACCATCTTATAACCTTTAAAAACAAAGTCTTTGTTAGCGTTATCGTCTTTATCAGTGCTATCTGCACTTTCTAAATTAGCTGCTAACAACGCTGCTGGTCCATGACAGATCGCTAAGGTAAATAAATCTTTGTTATGACCCCAACGTAGCAATTCACCAAGGTTTTTATCTTCTGGTAAGCCTAGCATCGCGCCATGACCACCGGGGATAAAAATCGCCGCATAGTCATTGCTATCAGCCATATCATTTTTAACAAAGTCAGCGATACTGTTTGGCTTGTTAAGCTTGGACTCATATTCAGCGTAAATTTCTTTCACGTTGTCATCGTCTTCTGGCATTGCCCACTGCTCAACTTTCACCGACTCGCCTGTTGGCGTGAAAACATCTACTTCAAAGCCTGCTTTTTTAAAGTGTAATAAAGGCACCATCATCTCTACCGGATGATTACCCGTATCGAACTTTTTACCATTCTCCATAGTCATATACTGCTGCTCAGTGCAGACCATCAAGATTTTTTTATTGCCAGTGTACGGGTTATCGTAGTCCGTATTATCATAGTTGGTTTTGTTAGGCGCGGCTATCTTTAGCGAGGATTTGGAGGGGGTATAAGCGCCTGACTTGGTCTCTTGCGGCTCTAGGCCCAAGGTGTCTTTGGCTTTATTTAATAGGTCTTGGATATTCATAGCTCTTCCTTTTTTATGATTTATATTGATTTGATAGCTAACAGTAATAAATCCAAAATAACAAAAGGAAAATGTATTAAATAGACAAGACTTTTTATGTTTCGTAAGCTTTGTAAATGTGGGTTGCTAATCAACTGAAGGGCAAACTATCTTTATCGAGTTTTCTTTAATAGCTTACTCGGTGAATTGCTAACCTGGAAAATAGTCGTCCACTTATTTAACGCAAACAGCAAGAAAGGCAGCAAGCAAGTATTTATCAAATCATGAAGGCTAGCCTTGATGTCTATGCCTTTCAAAGCAAGAATACCTTTTGGCAAAATAATATGTCGATTGTCAAAATACTCGCCTAGCAATGCCACGCTGATGACAACCAGTAACGCTAAAAAGGCTCTGATATTCTGACTTTTGATGATAGGGCGTAATATAAACAAGCTAAGCAAATAGAGGCCAACGCCGACGTATATGTGTAAAGCGTCTTTGGCGAGACCGGTCATATCAATGATGTTTAGTTTAAAGGTCGTAAAATCCACTGAGGTTTCCGCGTATGATAGCTAGCAATAGCTGAGGCCAATAATAAACAATAATTAAAAGGTGAGTTACGCTGTCGTCAACTCACCTATCAAAGTTATACACTGTTTCGTCTAACTATACATCCCACTCTACGAAGTTCTTCAAAAGCTGCAATCCTGCAGTATGGCTTTTCTCGGGATGGAACTGGGTTGCAAATAAGTTATCTTTGATAATACTGGCACAAAACGGTTGGCCATAATCGCAAATAGCGGCCGTTTGAGACGTATCGGTAGGCTGGCAATAATAACTGTGCACAAAGTAAAAATGCGCGTTATTCTCAATGCCGTTCCATAGTGGATGGCTGGTATCCATCTCCGTAATCGTATTCCAACCCATGTGCGGGACTTTAATGGTAACGCCCTGCTCATCTGTCCATGTCGGATCAAATGCTTCTACCGTGCCATCTAAAATACCCAAGCAAGCGGTACCACCGTTCTCAGCAGACTGCTCAAACAACGCTTGCATACCGACACAAATCGCCATGACAGGTTTATTAAAGATAGCTTCTCGTACCACGTTATCAATGCCGGCCTCACGCATACCGATCATACAATCTCGCATCGCACCGACACCCGGGAAGACGATTTTGTCGGCCGCCGCGACTACTTTTGGGTCATTGGTGATAGAAACGTCAGCACCGACCAACGATAGCGCCTTGCTGACTGAGTGCAAGTTGCCCATGCCATAATCTAAGAGTGCAATTTTGGTCATTTAGATTCTCGTTTTAAATCGCTTTTATTGTATTTAATACCATATTATAAGGTGTAGATAAGGTTTTGCGACAAGGAAGCTAAGTGAAGGCTGTACATTTAGTACGCCAAACTTAGCTGACACAGTAGCAGAGCCTTAAATGCATCTTAGAACGCCTCTTTGGTCGACGGTAAGGTATTCAATGCACGTTCATCATACTCACACGCCATACGTAGCGCGCGGGCAAAGGCTTTAAACGTCGATTCGATTTGGTGATGGCTATTTTTGCCTTTAAGGTTATCCAAATGCACAGTCATCCATGAGTGGTTGACGAAACCATAGAAGAATTCGCTAAACAAATCGACATCGAATTTACCCACGTGTGAACGGGTAAAAGGAATGTCCATATGCAAACCCGGACGACCTGACAGATCAACGACTGCACGCGTTAAAGCTTCATCGAGTGGCGCATAGAAATGTCCATAACGGCGGATGCCTTTTTTATCGCCAAGCGCTTTATTAAATGCCTGACCCAAGGTAATGCCCGTATCTTCCACGCTGTGATGATCATCGATATAGGTATCGCCAACACATTTGATATCCAAGTCAAACAAACCGTGACGCTTAATCTGATCAATCATATGATCTAGAAACGGCACGCCGGTATCGACAGTCCCTTGGCCGGTACCATCAAGGTTGACCGTACAAGTGATTTGCGTCTCAGCGGTGTTACGCTCAACAGTGGCGGTGCGCGCTGGGCGACCGTATAGGTTTGAATTTTGCGCTTGATTATTATCGGCAGACATAGCTACTCTCTATAAATAAGGGATGGGGAGTAAATAGATACTGAGGAAATGTAGATATAGGTTATCATAGCAAAATGCTCTCATGACGGCTATGGTAGGAGGGTAAAGCAAGGCGCTATTTGCCCCAATCTGTTAAAATACTGCTTTAAGTTTTATCAATGACGTTTTTTATTTGGTTTTGTTTTGACTTAATACTTTTAGCACTCATAAGACAATAGGACATATCATGCCTTTAGAAGCCATCGCGATTAATGATTTAAATGCACCTTTGATAAAAAAGCCTGCTCGCGACCATGAATTAGCCGAGCGTTTGCAAGCTATGTATGACGCTGATGATAATCAGCCCAGTGGCGAGGAGGTATTAAGTATCATTGAGAGTGGCTTTAAACGCGGGCAATATCTATACGTCGGCATGTTCAATGACAAGCCTATCGCTGCGGTTGGCTGTTTCGATGATGGGCAGACGGATGCTAAGCGCTTGCAATATTTGACTGTGCACGAACAAAACAAAGGACGCGCAATCGATGCCAAGTTTATTAAGATGGTCTATGATGCGGAGGTCAAAAAAGGCGTACGTCAGTTTGTACCTGCCGATAGCGATATCCATCAAATTATGAGCGAGTATGAATTAATCAGGGTCAAAGACTAATTTTTGAATCGAATTTGATTATTTAGCACACAAAAGATAAAAATGTCTTGACAGCAAGGCGTATATTTAGTTTAATAGCGTCCTCAGCGAAGACGGCTCGATAGCTCAGTCGGTAGAGCAACGGATTGAAAATCCGTGTGTCGGCAGTTCGATCCTGCCTCGAGCCACCATTTCGTTGACCAAATCTAGCTTTTAAATAAGCAACTAAAACCTCAGACGTTCGCGTTTGAGGTTTTTTTATGGCTGTTTATATTATCCTATTTAACCTTAACATCCTTTAGCGATCTAAAGTCTGCCACGTAGTAACAATTCACAACGCTCATTAGAGTCTAAATTATAAACGGTAGCGCGATAGTCGATAGCGTGACGCCCTGCAAAGAACACCACTTTATCCCCTGCAGCCATATAACAAAACTTACGCGCCTCATAGATAAATCCATCGATCACAAAGGCTAAATCGCGATCTACCTGGGTGACGGTATAAGCTTCGCCCTCAGGTATCAACCGCTCAAACCAAGATCCATGGGCACTCGTGAAGCTTAGCGTGCTAAGTAACCATACCAACAAAAGTGACGTCAATAACGGCGGCGAAACTTGATGGTTAGCAGTTGGTTTTTGCATAACAGCTTATCCTGTTGGGTTTAATAATATGGTTTTTGAGCACTATTAAAATGGATATTTTCGCTTAGTTTTCGGCTGATTTTAACGCTTTATTGTCACGCTTGCATAACATTTCTGTGCTGTTTATTGGCTCGGCGTGGTTAGTATACTAGCTTTGACTAGATGCTACGAGGAAGCTTGATGAGAGAGTTTGATTATGACTTGGATTATGCAAATTTAAATTTGCGAAAAACCCCCGAGCTCTACCGCGTGGGTCGCGGTGAGCAAGGGGTACTGTTGGTGGAGCCATACAAGTCAGAGATTTTGCCGCACTGGCGCTTTGCCACCCCCGATATCGCTCGTGAGAGTAGCGAGACTATTTATCAGCTATTTTTAGACTACTTAGCGGACGATGATTTTGTTGGCGCTGATATGGCGCGTAAATTTATTCAAATGGGCTACACTCGTGCCAGACGCTACGCCAATCATAAGGGTGGCAAGAAGTACAAAGGCGCCGTGCCCGATGATAAAAAGGGCCAAAGCGGCGCTCATGGTCGCGAAGAGCTACCACGGCAAACCGAAGATCCCGTTAAGGCAGAATCGGCGCGTATCTTTAAGGCTAAGTGGGACGAGTGCCGCGAGAATAAAAAGTACCTCAAAATGAAGAAAGAACACCGCGAGCGTTATAAGGACGTTGAGTAAATTATAAGCTCGTTTTGATGTATGGATTTTGGCTTGGTTATATGTAGTTGTAGTCTGTAGCTTTACCAGCCTACTGTGCTAAGCTGATAAAAGTTAACAGGGTCTTTTGCGAGATAACACCTAAAAACTAAAACGATAATAAAGAGTAAAAACCTATGCAAAATAAGCAACTTTTGATTTTTGATTTTGATGGTACTTTGATTGATAGCGTTCCTGATTTAGCAACAGCGATTAATATTATGCTTGAGCAGCTAGGCTTGCCCACCTACTCACTTGAAACTATAAAAGGTTGGGTCGGTAATGGCTCAAGACTATTGGTAGAGCGAGCATTGGTTGGCAAGACGAAAATTGCGGAGGGTGAGCTTACTACGGTAGAGGCTGATCATGCTGAGCAGCTGTTTCTTGAAGCTTATAGTAATCTTAAAGTTAGCAAAACGGTCGCTTATCCTGATGTCGATACTGGCCTGCAAAAACTGCACGCCGCAGGTTTTACGCTTGCGCTAGTAACGAATAAACCCATTCGTTTTGTGCCTAAAATCTTGCAGTCGTTTGGCTGGCAAGATTGGTTTGTAGAGGTATTAGGCGGTGATAGTTTGCCTACCAAAAAACCTGATCCGGCGCCGCTATTGCATGTTTGTGACACGTTAGGGATTACACCTGATAAAGCCGTCATGATAGGCGACTCAAAAAACGATATCTTAGCTGGGCAAAATGCCAATATGGATACCCTTGGTCTCTCTTATGGTTATAACTATGGTCAAGATATTCGCGACTTCGATCCGACACAAGCCTTTGATGACTTTGCAGCATTGGTTGACTATCTATTAAAAGATTAGAGCGTATTTAGGATAGTTAACAAAATAACAAGACAACCTTTTTACCTTAAACATTTGCAGTCTGCGATTAGCCTTTACTTAAATTAAACAAGCCAATAAAACGTACGCTATTGGAGTAAGAAAATGAATAAAAAAGACGATAACAACAGAAAACACTCATCTATTTTGGTCGATGGTATTCAAAAAGCACCAGCACGCTCTATGCTGCGGGCGGTTGGTTTTACGGATGAAGACTTTAAGCGACCGCAAGTGGGCATTGCCTCGACTTGGAGCCAAGTGACCCCTTGTAACATTCACATTAACGGCTTAGCTGAGGAAGTGGCGAAAGGCGTTTATATGGCCTATGGCAAACCCATTATCTTCAACACCATTACTATCTCTGACGGTATCGCTAACGGTTACCAAGGCATGAAATACTCCTTGGTATCGCGTGAGGTGATTGCGGACTCCATTGAAACCGTCTCTGGCTGCCAAGGTCACGACGCGATCATTGCTATCGGTGGCTGCGATAAAAACATGCCGGGTTGCCTTATTGCCATGGCGCGCTTAAACCGTCCTTCGCTATTTATTTATGGCGGTACCATTCAGCCGGGTAAAAACCATACGGACATCGTTTCTGTGTTTGAGGCCGTCGGTGCCAACGCTCGCGGCGATATGAGCGAAGAAGAAGTATTAGAAATCGAAAGAACCGCTATCCCAGGCCCCGGCTCCTGTGGTGGTATGTATACCGCCAACACCATGGCATCAGCCATTGAAGCGCTTGGCATGAGCTTACCGGGTAGCTCTGCGCAAGAAGCTATTTCTCCAGAAAAACGTGAAGACTGCCGAAAAGCCGGTGAAGCGATTCAGTGGTTAATCGACAACGACATTAAGCCTAGCGACATTATGACGCGCAAAGCTTTTGAAAACGCCATTACGATGGTTATTGTCTTGGGTGGTTCTACCAATGCGGTACTTCACCTGCTCGCCATGGCCGATGCGATCGACGTAGCGCTCACTATTGATGATTTTACTGAAATAGGAAAGCGCGTGCCGGTACTGGCCGACTTACGCCCATCAGGTAAATACTTAATGTCTGAACTCATCGAGATTGGTGGTATTGCCCCATTAATGAAGCGTTTATTGGCAAAGGGTTTGCTACATGGCGATTGCTTGACGGTTAATGGCAAAACCATGGCTGAAAACTTAGCTCACGTAACAGACTACCCAGCAGACCAAGACATCATCCGTCCGTTCGATAACCCTATTAAAGCTGATAGCCACTTACGCATATTACGTGGCAACATTGCCCCAGATGGTGCGGTGGCAAAAATCAGTGGCCAAGAAGGTACGCAGTTTACCGGCACAGCACGTGTGTTTAACTCCGAAGAAGACTCCATGAGCGCTATTTTAGAGGGCACTGTGGTGGCAGGTGACGTGGTTGTTATTCGTTACGAAGGCCCGAAAGGCGGCCCCGGTATGCGTGAAATGCTGTCACCGACCTCTGCCATTATGGGTCGCGGCTTGGGTAATGATGTCGCCTTAATTACCGATGGTCGCTTCTCTGGCGGTAGCCATGGCTTTGTCGTCGGGCACATTACCCCTGAAGCGATGGTTGGTGGCCCAATTGCTATCATCGAAAACGGTGACACTATTACTATTGATGCCGATAGCAATGAAATAAACCTAAATATCAGCGCAGAAGATATTCAAAAGCGTTTAAGTACATGGCAAGCGCCAGAACCAAACGTCAAGCGCGGTGTGCTGGCTAAATACGCCAAAACCGTTGGCAGTGCCTCACAAGGTGCTATTACTGATAAGTATTAATCGCTATTAAAAACACCTTGGGCAAAGAAATGCTTGAGGTGATTTATGTCCTATGATGAAAACGCCCAAACTGCCTTTGGTTAAATATAAAGATTTAGATGCGTTAGTCATATTAAGAATTTTTTTAGCATAATAAATTACTTACTACGATAGCTCAATGCCTCTGACACATGGGCACTCGTGATATCGATACTGTCGGCAAGGTCTGCGATGGTACGAGCCACTCGTAATACCCGATGATAGCCGCGGGCCGATAGGTTCAAGCGCTGCTGCGCCATCTGTAATAGCTGCTGCTCGCTCGCTCCTAGATCCACGTAATCATCAAGCTCACTAGGACTTAGCTCATTGTTCGCTTTGTTCTGTCTGGTGATTTGCCGTTTATTGGCAGCCGTGACCCGCTCCCTAACTGCTTCTGAGCTCTCTCCTCGACTCCTATTCTGCAAGTCAGCTATAGGGAGCGCCGGTACAGTGATATGTAAATCAATACGATCTAGCAGTGGCCCTGATAGCTTATCTTGATAGCGCTTAATCTGCTCAGGACGGCAGCGGCAGCGATTAGAGGCATCGCCATCATAGCCGCAAGGACAAGGGTTCATTGCCGCTACCAGCTGAAAATTGGCAGGGAAAGTCATCTGTGAGTTGGCGCGACTAATCGTAATTTGCTTAGCCTCTAATGGCTGACGCAATACCTCAAGTACGCTGCGCTCAAATTCGGGAAGTTCATCTAAAAAAAGCACACCTTTGTTGGCTAATGTTATCTCGCCAGGTTTAGGACGCGAGCCGCCGCCAACGAGTGCTACTGCTGATATGGTGTGATGGACTTGCCTAAAGGGTCGCGTGCCATAGTCGTAGTCGCTATCAGCAACTGAATAAGTGCTAGCCACTTCTAGCGCATCCTCAGCACTTAAGTCTGGCAAAATCGTTGGCAATCTTGACGCCATTAGGGTCTTGCCAGAGCCAGGAGGTCCTGTAAATAATAATGAATGCCCACCAGCCGCCGCAATCTCTAGAGCCCGTCTGGCATGATGCTGTCCTTTGACATCAGCAAGATCCACTTTATAACCTGCTCGCTTTTGCGTAATACTAGGAATGACGACCTCTAAGCGCTCAGCGCTTGCGTTTTGATCTGCTAACGACTGCAAGTGTTGGCATACTGCCTGCAAGCTTGTAGCGCCTAGCACTTTCACCCCTTCAACGCGGCTGGCTTCCATGCCATTATCAATAGGCACGACTAATTGCGTGGACGGGTTTGCTGATGCTTGCGTTTGGTCAGTCGCTACTTTTGCAGTCTTTGCTGCTAAAGCTTCAGCTCTTATCGCTCGAGCCACTGCCAAACTACCCGTCACTTGCCGCAATTCACCATTGAGCGCCAGCTCGCCGATAAACTCAAACCCTGATAATACTCCCGGATCAAGCTGACCACTAGCTGCCAAGATACCGATAGCAATCGGCAGATCAAGACGTGCGCCATCTTTTGGCAAGTCAGCAGGTGCAAGATTGATCGTTAAGCGCCGATTAGGGAATTGAAAGCCGGAATTAAGAATAGCGGAGCGTACCCGATCCTTACTCTCACGTACCGCTGCTTCAGGTAAGCCAACGATAGTAAGCGCGGGCAAGCCTTGTGACAAATGCACCTCAATAATGACTTTTGGCGCATGTAGACCGACGACTGAACGGGTATAGACTTGCGCAAACGACATGAGCGTTTCCTAACAAAAGAGAGGTTTTATAATAGAGTATTATCAATTAGTGCGCAAATGTCGTCTTCTGTTGGTGCGTAGGCTAACCATGAGTTAATCTTAGACTTTGTTTATTTAAACTAATCTATCATTTAACTAGAAAAGCGCTTAAGTATTGTTATATCATGAGTGTGCAGTTGTACACTACTAGCAATAAAAAGGAATTTATTGAAGGCTGAAGGTGGTAGGTATTTTATTACGCTCTTGAGCCGTTATTATTAACTAAGGACAGTAAAGCTTATGAAAATCATAACACGCAATCGGCGTGCGCCGAAATTAGCGCTATTAACAGTGGCGGTCTCGTTTGGATTGGCCAGTTGTTCAGATAGCGATAACAGCTTTAACGATCAAGTCGTCACCCCTCCTACCTCTTCCGAATATGCCGCTGATATTCAGCGCACTGAGTTTGGTATTCCCCACATTACTGCTAACGACTATAGCGGTTTAGGCTATGGTGTCGGCTACGCCTTTGCCGAAGATAATATCTGCTCGCTTGCCCGCGAGATCGTGGTTTCTAGTGGTCAGAGTATGCTATATCTAGGTGATGAAGGTAGTGTGGCTAGCGATGTATTCTATACTTGGTATAACTCACCAGCCAAACGCGCTCAGTTTTTGAATGCCCAAGAGCCCGAAGTGCTCGATGCGGTAAGCGGTTATGCCGCTGGGGTTAGTCGCTATCTGCGTGATACAGGCGTAGAAAACATCGATCCTGATTGTGCCAGCGCTGAGTGGGTACGAGAGATTAGTACTGATGATCTCTTAGCTCTTTACGGTAAAGCCAATTTGCGCGGCGGTCTCTCTAATTTTGTTAGTCCTATAGTAGCGGCAGCACCGCCAGCAGAAAACGTCGTTATGGGCAGCAGTAGGATGCGCTCTATTGAATCAGACTCTGCTACCCAAACGACTCTGAATTCAGCCTCATCGACATCAGCTGCGGATTTAGCGGCAGGGTTCGATTTCGATATGTCGACCATTAACGCGATGGATGGCGGTAGTAATGCCTATGCGTTTGGTAGTGAGGTCACGGGTAAAGACGAAGGCGTTATGTATGGCAACCCTCATGAACCATGGAATGGCGTGCAGCGTTTCTATGAGTTTCATCTGACTATACCCGGTGAGATTGATGTCATGGGTTCCGCCCAGCAAGGTCAGCCGTTTATCAATATTGGCTTCAATAAAGACGTAGCATGGAGCCATACTGTCTCCACTGCCAAGCGTTTTACGCTTTATCAGCTGGATCTGGTCAATGGCAACCCTATGAAGTATAACTACACCAATGAGGATGGCGTCGTCGAGCAGCGCGATATCCGCATGGATGAAGTGACCATTCAATTACCCAACAACGAAACGCTGACTCAGCCTGTTTACTCCTCGCATTTTGGTCCAATGCTAGCGGTCGATCTTGTCAATGACTTGCTGCCAGCTTGGGGTAGTAATAACAGCGCCTTTACCATTCGTGATGCCGCTGCCGAAAATGCGCGATCGCTCAATCAATGGCGTAGCATGAACAAAGCTACTGGCGTCGAAGATCTCGTCGACAGAATGCAAGATCAAGTGGGTTTAGGCTTCGTCAACACTATCGCCACTGACCGCTATGGCAAAGCGCTCTATGCTGATATTTCCACCGTACCGCATGTAACCAAAGAGAAGCTTGAGAGCTGTACTGATGGCAATCTCTTCCTAAAAGCCATTGTTAACTTTGGCTTGCCAGCACTGCGAGGTGATACAGCAGCCTGTGAATGGGGCAATGATGATGACTCACCGCAAGCGGGTATCTTTGGACGCTCAAACTTGCCGTTCTTGATTCGTGATGATTATGTCGCCAATTCTAATGACAGCTATTGGTTAAGTAACCCTCAAGAACCTTTAACTGATTTCTCGCCCTTGCTCCGTCGTCAACTCACTCCCTTCTTAGGTGCTACCCCTGTCGATGGTGTGCCATTACTTATGCGCTCACGTATGGGACTGGTGCAAATACAAGATCGTTTGAGTAATGATGATGGTCTTGGCGGTACTACCTTTGACTTAGAAAATATGCAAAAAGTGGTCTACAGTAATCGCAGTTATGCCGCTGAACTGGTGCTAGATGACGTGTTAGCGGACTGCAGCGCCAACCCCGTTATGCCATTGACTGGTGGCGGTACTCTTAACGCTACGCAAGCTTGTAACGTCCTAAGTAACTGGGATCGCCGTAACGACATCGATAGCGAAGGCGCGCATGTCTTTAGAGAGTTCTGGAGAAACGTTGGTTTTGAAGAAACCACTGAAAACAAAGATCTATTTAGTGTACGCTTCGATGTCAACGATCCGGTCAATACGCCTCGCGACCTTATCATTAGTGCTACCACTCGTACCGCGCTAGCAGATTCTATTCAGTATTTCCAAGATAAAGGCATTGCCCTTGATGCTACTTTAGGCAGTGTGCAGTATGTCTTTGATGCTGGCATGAATAATGAGAAGATTCCTATGCACGGCGGCCTAGGTAACGGTGAAGGTGTGTTCAACGTCGCAAGAGGACCTGGACCTAATGATGCCGGTAACTATATCATCAATAATGGCCCAACCTATATGCAGTCGGTCACTTTTGATAACAACGGCCCTGTCGTAGAAGCCCTACTGGCTTACTCGCAATCAGCGGACAGCACGCGCCCTTATCATCGTGATCAGACGCGTCGCTACTCAGCCAAAGACTGGATTAAAGTGCCTTTTAGTCGCAGTGAAATCGCTGAAAAAGCAGTTGGTGCCGTGCTAAAAATCAAAGAAGACAAATAAATAGCAGTAGTCATTACTACTCATAAAAGGCCTCAGATAATTCTGGGGCCTTTTCTTAAGCTGACCCCTATCTGTCTGTAAGACATTAACGACAATCAAATAAATAGCAAACTTATAAAACTACTTAATCACCCTAATAGAGCTAAGGATTTGCTATAATACAGACTATTGATTCAGCCATTTTTTTGATAAAACAGTCCTAAACAGCCTATCTATTTTTAGCTGAATCTTCAGCTGACTATCATTGCCGCTAACGTAAAAGGAGCGCCGCATGACAGAGTATTCAACCCCTTCTAATCCCAATCACCCTCAACAGCCTTATAATCATGCAGGTGAGCAGCCTACTACTGCTCGTCCTGTCGCCGAAGTGGCAAACCCTTATGCTAGCTTGCGTGGTGATAGTGGCAATAAGCAGCTGCCTAGCTTTGATCAGGCACTTATTAATAAATATAATCGCTCAGGGCCACGCTACACCTCTTATCCGACTGCTTTAGAGTTCTCAGAGATAGCTGATGGTTTAGAGACCCAAATACTCCAGAGCCGTGAAGCGCGAGCGCCATTATCGTTATATTTTCATATCCCCTTTTGTCGTCATCTTTGCTACTACTGCGCTTGTAATAAAATCATTACTAAAAAGAACAGCGACTCAGGCGACTATCTAGAGTATTTATTTAGCGAGATTAAACACAAACGTCGTTTATTGGCAGTTGAAGAAGACAAAAAACCACTGGTTAAACAGCTGCATTTTGGCGGTGGTACGCCAACATTCTTGCGTGATGAAGAGCTAGTACAGCTGTGGGAGTTTTTACAAACCCAGTTTGAGTTTTTGCCCGAAGATGAAGGCGATTATTCTATTGAGATTGACCCGCGTGAACTGGGTGATAATACGCTTAAGACACTGCGTGATCTTGGCTTTAACCGGGTGAGCCTCGGCGTGCAAGATCTAGATGAAACCGTACAAATTGCGGTCAACCGCATCCATTCTGCCGAGCTTATTGAAAACGTATTAACTGAGGCAAGAGCGCTTGGCTTTCATTCAATCAATCTCGATCTGATTTATGGTTTGCCGCATCAAACGCCAAAAACGTTTGAGAAAACGGTCGCGCGTATCATCGAGATGTCGCCCGATCGGTTATCGGTGTTTAACTACGCGCATCTGCCTGAACGCTTTAAAGCCCAGCGGCAAATCAAAGATCAAGATTTGCCAAGTCCGAGCGACAAGCTAACTATGCTTGCTAATACGGTAAATAAGCTGACCGAAGCAGGTTATCAATACATAGGTATTGACCATTTTGCCCTGCCTGATGATGAGCTAGCGATAGCACAGCGTAAAGGCAAATTACATCGTAATTTTCAGGGCTATACCATCATGGGTGACTGCGATTTGCTGGGCTTTGGCGTCTCTGCCATCAGTCAAATTGCAAATGCCAATACCCGTTATATCTTACAAAACCATACTGACCTGCAAGTTTATCAAAATACTATTAATGCGGCACGCAGCAACCCCAATATTATGCCAGCGGTAAAAGTCATCAAGACCTCTATCAAAGATCGCTTGCGTGAGTATGTGATTATGAATCTACTCTGTCATGATTATATTGACTTCAAAGATGTGAGCCAAAAGTTCGGTATCGATGCGATTACTTATTTCATTGATGAGATTGAGCAACTTGGCGCTATGCAAGAAGACAAGCTTATCGATATGGACGCGGCAGGTATCCGTATTATGCCTAAGGGCCGTTTTTTGGGACGTAACGTCGCAATGGTGTTCGATGAGTATTTAGAAAAAAAGCACAAAAATCGTTTTTCTAAAGTCATTTGAGCACTCAAAATCTTCAATTATAAAAATAGAATAGACACTAAAAAGACCTCCTTTGAACCGACCCCCATAAGTTGGACACAACTTATGGGGTATTTTTATGCATTACGACCTAGACTTTAAGCTGCAAGT
>NZ_JBPYDC010000035.1:0-18548 GCF_051847575.1 Psychrobacter sp. 1U2 | reverse complement strand
CAGAATAAGTCATCGTTATTAATATCTTTCTCTCAGTTTTAAAAGTATTGTATCTTATTTATAAAAGACTGACTATACTTTTATAAAGGCTATATAAAATGGAATTTGTTGCAATAGATGTAGAAACAGCGAATGCTGATATGGCGTCAATATGCCAGATTGGCTTGGCTAAATACAATGATGGGGTTCTAGAAGAAGAGTGGTCTAGTCTGATAAATCCTGAAGATTATTTTGACAGTATCAATATCAGTATTCATGGTATAAATGAGAAAGATGTTAGAGATGCGCCGACTTTTGACGAAATTTCATCAGAGCTTTCAAATTTTATTTCAGGTTCAGTATGTGTTAGCCATACACATTTTGATCGCGTATCTATTCGTAAAGCTTTTGAGAAGTATTCTTTGAATCAATTAGATGTTACTTGGCTGGACTCAGCGCGTGTAGCACGTCGAACTTGGGATGAATGTGCTTGGAATGGTTACGGCTTAGCTAATGTTTGTAAGATTATAGGGTATGAGTTCAACCATCATGATGCATTAGAAGACGCCAAAGCTGCTGGACAAGTTATATTGTCAGCGATGGATAAAACTGGAACTGATATTAATGAATTGCTCTATCGTGTCAATAAGTCTATAGGGAGTGATGGTAAAGGTTCAATTCAAAGAGAAGGGAACTTTGAAGGAGAGTTTTATGGTGAAACATTAGTATTTACTGGAGCTCTTCTAATCTCTAGAGCGGAGGCGGCAAAATTAGCAGCGAGCGTTGGTTTTGCGATTGGTGCAGGTGTTACGAAGAAAACAACATTAGTTGTAGTAGGCGATCAAGATATAACTAAGCTTGCTGGTAAGAAGAAGAGTTCAAAGCACGTTAAGGCAGAAGATTTAATTTCGAAAGGACAAAATATACGTATTCTACAAGAGAGTGATTTTAAAGAATTAGTAGCTCAAGCAAATTAATCGATGTAAAGCATATCTCGAAATTAAAAATATTAGTTTTCAATCTTTCAGGAAGATATAAGGAAGTAAATGCTCAAATCTTTTATAGTGAATAATATCAGAGAACTCGAACAACTTGAGCAAAAGTTATACGAATCAATGGATAAGACTTTATCGCAGATTAGTTCTGAGATTACATCAAATTATTCACAAACGCTCTTTTCAAAAATGAAATTTGGCGGTATAGGTTTTGATCCTTTAAACTCTATGCGCGAACTTAATATAATAGAGCAGATTAACCAATCTTTTACTTATCTAGCATCGTTCTATGCGTTAGAAGTTCTATTTACCGAATTTCCTGAGCTAGCTCCATTTAAACTTAATCTTGGCACTGCGCCAGGCTCTGACATCGAGTCTGAATGTGGTGAACTGTCTGCTGAAGTTTTTGCGTCAGTAACTCCAACTAACAATCAAAAGCTTAAGAAAGATATAGATAAAGTACTAGCAACTGAAGCCAGATTGAAATTTGTGTTTTTTATATGTCCTAATTTTGAGTTGGGTCGTCAACCTCAGTTAGAAAGAGATAATGTAGTAGTTTGGGCTTTAAGAGGTGCAAATAAGCTATAAAAAAACTTTTAAGACAATAAAAAGCCCATATTAGCGAACGAATACGGGCTTTAACATTTAATAGAGTATTCAACAAATTAAGCTAACAATTAAGCACCTTCACCAAACTTACCACTTTGGAAGTCAGTAACCGCTTGCATGATTTCTTGCTGACTGTTCATCACAAAGGGACCGTATTGAACAATCGGCTCACGTAGTGGTCGTCCAGTAATCAAAATCACTTTGGTATCCTCACTACTATCGGCGGTAATGGTAACGCCATCAGTATTGTCATCATTTTTCATGATAGCCATGGTCTTAGTCGGCACGGTTTCGCCTTCGATATCTACCGTACCGCGATACACAAAGGCAAACGCATTGTGATCGGCTGGAATCGCTTGGCTAAAGCTCGTGCCTGCCGGTAGATGGATATCTAAATACGTCGGCTCAGTGATTTCGCGGGTAACTGCACCTTTAATGCCGTGCGATGTACCCGCAATCACCGTGACATCAACGCCATCTTCTGTGGTGTATTTAGGTAGGTCATCACTTTGGAAGTCTTTATACCAAGGGTCATTCATTTTATCTTTAGCAGGTAGATTGAGCCAAAGCTGGAAGCCTTCCATCGCGCCATCTTCTTGTTCCGGTAGCTCTGAATGGATCACACCGCTAGCTGCAGTCATCCACTGCACGCCGCCGTTTTGTAATAGCCCTTCATTACCCGCGCTATCACGATGGCGCATACGCCCCGTAATCATATAAGTAATGGTTTCAAAGCCGCGATGCGGATGGTTTGGGAAACCTGCGACATAATCATCTGGATTATCGCTTTTAAAGTTATCTAGCATTAAGTAAGGATCAAGGCGCTGTTGTAGCTGCTGCGTCAGTACGCGCGTGAGCTTAACGCCTGCACCATCTTGGGTGTCTACTCCAGCAAAAAGCTGTTCGATTTGACGTGATTGGGTGACAGTATCTTTTACGCTATTCGCTATAGGGTTAGCCATTATTCTCTCCTGCTTTTTTTATTACAATTGATCATTGCTGAGTTTTATCACTCTTAGCTATTTATTTGAGGTCAGCAGGATAAATTTCAATAATATTATTTAGAATTATTATATTTATAATAACTATTATTAAATATTTTTTAACTATATGCTAATACAGTAGAAGAGTTTTTATAGTAAATAGTCAATAATAAAAATCTTACTTACCTATTGAGGTTTAATTGCTAAACTAAATGTCAATCATAAATCACCACACCTACGATAGAGAATGAGTAAAATGGCAGTCGATTTAACGAATACTTTAATAGTGGCTATATCAGCAACCGCATTGTTTGACTTATCAGAGTCTGAGAACCACCTTTTACTGCTGTTACAGCAGCGCCCTGATGAGGCAGTGAAAGAGTTTCGCGATTATATGGCGAAGCGTGAAGATCAGCCACTTGGTAGTGGTGCAGGGTACCCATTAATTAAAGCGCTGCTAAATCTAAACAATTACTGTAACGACTGTCTATCAGCTGATGCAACGACCGAATCGCCACTAGTTGAGGTGGTCATTGTCTCAAAGAGCAGTCCTGATACGGGCATTCAAGTGCTTAACGCTATCCGTGAGAATGGATTGAATATTTCACGCTCCGCCTTCGTATCCGGAAGTCCTGTCGCTCCATATATCGAAGATTTTAACGTAGATCTGTTTTTGACGACCAATCGAGAGGACGCTCAGCAAGTAGCCGATGCTAATAGTTGCGCTTGTGCGATACTGGACGCAACTCCCGTCAACACTTATACGCTTGATACCGATCAGCTGCGCATTGCCTTCGACGGGGATGCGGTATTGTTCGACGATTCAGGAGAGTTGTTATATAAACAAAAAGGCCTACAAGCTTTTCATGATAGAGAAGCTGAGATGATCGATTTACCGATCGAAAAGGGCCCTTATGCGGAGTTATTAATTAAGCTGTCGAAATTGCAGCAGCGCTTACCTGCCAAGGTACATCATTGTCCGATAAAGATTGCTTTAGTGACTGCTCGCAATGCTCCTGCAGACCTGCGAGCGATAAAAACCTTGAGAGCTTGGGGCGTAGATGTTGATATGGCTTTCTTTTTAGGGGGGCTTGAAAAAACTTCCGTACTCAAAACTTTTGCCCCGCATATTTTCTTTGACGATTCTATAAAGCACATAGATGCTGCACGCCGCTTTATGCCGACCGCCTTAGTTCCTTATCATTCTACATCGCTGCTGCATGATAATAGTTATTTAGACTCCAATGACCTAACGTCATCTTTAACCTTCAAGCCGACCGTGCAGCCAATTTTTGCGCCTAAGGTTTGAGTTATTTCAGCTGGATATAACATAAAGTATTCTCACTGATGCTAGCACTGTTTTGAAGGATTATAAGTAGCATAAAAAGAGGCAATCGATGAATGGACAAGCCGTACTATCTCTGACTATGAGGCGCTTAAAGCAAGTCATAGGCTTATACGCATTCGTATTAATACCTATGTGGGGTATGTTTATCATTAATAATACCGTCATGTTTGGCTTGTGGAATATTTTCGGTATTGCTCCGCGTACGCTTGACTTACGCAGTATGATTGGCGTTTTTGCGTCATGGACGATGCACGGTAACCTCTCGCACATCATAGGTAATACGCTAGTGTTATTGCAGATACTGTTCTTGTTTGGCTTATTTGAAAACAACGCTTATCGTACGACTTTACAGCTTATTATCGCCTCTGGGGTAATGACTTGGCTTATCGGCTCACCACTCTCTATCCACATTGGCGCTTCAGGACTCTGTTTTGCTATGCTCGGATTTATGATAGGCGGGGCGGTATTTGGAAGGCGCTGGGGCTATTTGCTCGCTTGTATTATTATGGGAGCAGGGTATTGGCTGACCATTAAACAAGGTCTAATGCCGCAGCCAGGAGTCTCTTTTGCAGCGCATTTTGGTGGTCTATGCGCCGGATTGTTGATAGGGGCAAACTCAAAGCACGCTTATAAAATGGCTAAATAGCCCTAAGCAAACTGGTTTGAAACAGCCAATTCTGCTTTTACTGATTAGCCTCTTATCTCTGATCTGTGCAGACATTTATATATAACGGGTCTTCTTTTTCTAACTCTCGCCACTTAGTCGTCTGCTTGACATGTTCCTCTATATTCAGCTCACTTTCTTTGTCTTGTAGGACATAATCTGCACGTGCAGGTGCTGCACAATCAATGACTTGTGGTATCTGCTGAACACTCAAACGTCTTTCAAATAGATATAAATTAACCAAATGAATATTCGGATTATCTATTTGTGTACGAGCACCAACACTATCTACTGCTATAAAACGAAAAGTCTGTGGTTTAACATAAGACCACGGACGAAACCAAGTGCTACTCTGAGCCGTTTTTACAACGTTCACTCCCTCTGGTAGGTCAGCGACTTGTTGAGGATACCAGTTGTACTCTTGATGAATCTGAAAGCCAAAAATACCAATAGCAGCAAACAAGGGAACAAGCCATCTTGGTGCGCGCTTACCTGCCAGTTTAGTGAGGTGAGTTATAACAAGGGCTAAACCCGCCATGCCAAAAGCCGCGGCTATGGTAGCAATAAACTCAAAAAGCATAAAACCTTCCTTAATGCAATCAGCACCAATTATGACAGAACCACCTTATACAATTGGAGATTATGTCAGTGCTAGTATAGTTATGAGCGAATAAAAAATCACTCACAAGCAGTTGCTGCCTGTGAGTGATAAATGGAATGAACAATACACGTAAACCTATTAATCTATCGCTTAGTGATCGATAGCACCGCCAGCTCCACGTGGAGAGCGTACGCTTTCAACTAACTCTTGGATATGTGGTGGTGGTGGCGCAGTAGCATAAGAAACCACAAACGCTACAACAAAGTTGATTAAAGCACCAACGGCACCAAATGACAATGGTGAGATACCGAATAACCAGTACTCTTCAGTATCAGGGAAGTTTGCCGTACCACTGATAAAGAACCAACCTTTGAATACGAAGATGTAGACTAGGATAGTAATCAAGCCTGACAACATACCGCAGATAGCACCGAGGTTGTTAATACGCTTAGAGAAGATACCCATCATTAGCACTGGGAATAGCGAAGCTCCCGCAATACCAAAGGCTAATGCTACTACCTGTGCGGCAAACCCTGGTGGATTAATACCCAACCATGTGGCAACAACGATAGCGATACCCATAGTGATACGAGCATATTTCAGTTCTTGCTTATCAGTAATGTTTGGATTCAGATTACGTTTGATCAAGTCATGACTGATCGCTGATGAGATAGCGAGTAGTAGACCGGCTGCTGTAGATAGGGCGGCAGCTAGACCACCTGCAGCGATAAGACCAATAACCCAAGGTGGAAGCTGGGCAATCTCTGGGTTTGCTAGTACCATGATATCAGCGTTAACATCTAACTCATTACCAGCCCAACCACGAGCAGCAAGTTCGCCATCTAATACTTCACTGTTTTTGACACGGGCTTCATCGACAGCTGCAGTGGCTGCTGCAACATCGCCGCCATCCGCGGTAGCAGTAGCTAGAGCGGCTTCAGCGGCACCTAGACCACCGTCGCTATAGAACTGAATACGACCATCATTATTTAAATCGTTATACTTAATAAGACCTGTGTCTTCCCATGTTCTCATCCAGTCTGGACGCTGATCGTAGTTGATCGGCTCAGCTTCAACACCTTGTGGATAGACGGTATCAATCAAGTTTAAACGTGCCATAGCGCCGACTGCAGGAGCTGTAAAGTATAGTAGTGAAATAAACACTAGTGTCCAACCAGCTGTCCAACGTGCATCAGCCACTTTAGGTACCGTGAAGAAGCGAATAATAACGTGCGGTAAGCCTGCTGTACCTATCATTAGAGATAAAGTAAACAGTACCATATTGAGCTTATTAGGAACATCAGCGGTATAAGAAGCAAAGCCAAGATCAGTAACCACTTGGTTAAGCTTAGTCAAAATAGGTACGCCTGATTCAACGTGGTTCGAGAATAATCCTAAACCTGGAATTGGGTTGCCTGTTAGCTCAAGTGAGATAAAGACTGCTGGGATAGTATAGGCAATCATGAGTACTACATACTGTGCAACCTGGGTGTAGGTAATCCCTTTCATACCACCTAGTACGGCGTAGAAGAAGACGACAATAGCAGCAATGATAAGACCTGTGGTATTTTCAACTTCTAAAAAGCGTGAGAAAGCAACACCAGCACCTGTCATCTGACCGATAACATAAGTGGTTGAAGCCACAATCAAACATACCACCGCAATCATAGCGGCAGTCTTAGAGTAAAAACGGTCACCGATGAAATCAGGGACTGTGAATTTACCGAACTTACGTAAGTATGGGGCTAGTAGCATCGCTAGGAGGACGTAACCACCCGTCCAACCCATGAGATAAGTAGAAGCGCCATAACCACTGGCAGCGATCAAGCCTGCCATAGAGATAAAGGACGCTGCACTCATCCAGTCAGCTGCGGTTGCCATACCGTTGACTACGGGATGGACACCACCACCTGCGACATAAAATTCACTGGTAGAACCAGCACGAGCCCAAATCGCGATGCCGAAATAGAGCGCAAAGGATGCCCCTACAAAAATAATATTGATTATAAATTGACTCATAGGTTTATTCCTCGTCTACGCCATATTGTTTATCTAACTTATTCATACGCCACGCGTAGAAGAAAATTAAGATGATAAATACGCCAATGGATCCTTGCTGAGCGAACCAAAAGCCTAAATCGGTACCACCAATTCTGATACCTGCTAACAATGGACGTAATAGAATTGCAAACCCATATGAGCATAATGCCCAAATGATAAGGCTACCTATAATAAGACGAATATTGGCGCGCCAATAACCGGATGGATCGTTGTGGTTCTCCATAGGACAACTCCTTTTGCCTAACAATAAAACAAGATGGTCGAGCCGCTGCTAATTAGTTATATTTGCTTGATGATTGAGAGTTAACAATCACGGCTAACGCACCAATTATTCAGTGCTATCTATATAAAGCTACAACCGTTTCGGCTCTATAGACTTATATAGATGGTTCAAGCATAACGACTAATTGCTTACTTAACCAGTTTTATCAAACATTAATTGATATGCGACGGTGTCATCACATATAACTCTAGTCAACTCTAAATAAAATTTGCAAATTTAAGTATTCGTTATAGTCTTTCTTGTCGATGACTACACTGCGCAGTCATAAACTTATTAGGAATATATACAAAATTGGGTCAATTAACAATACGTAATTTAAAATTACTTTGTGGTAACGGAATGCATAAACTGTAAATAAATACACTTTACGATATGAGTTAAAGGCGCAAAGACAGGTATACTGTACCCTTGACAATATAGATTTAAACAACAAGTCAAAGAAGACAGCGAAAACTAGAGCAATTAGTTATCATTTATTTAGTGAATGCTAATATAAAAGCTATCTTCTTGCGTGATTATGCTAGCAAACTTTTATTTGCTAAAATTGCTTCGCATGTCTAGACATTTAATGATTTTTATGATAAGAAAATTCGATACACAGTAGTTTCATGATAAACAATAAACTCATGATAAATAGTTGTATCGATAATAAAGAGAAGAGGTAACACCATGGGTGAAAGTATTGCAGAGTGGTTCAACAGTATCGTGAACTACGGTGTGAGTATTATTTGGGGTAATAATGATTGGTTAATCGCTAGCAATCCATGGTATGGCTTGTTGATGTTTGTACTGATTGGTGCGGGTCTCTATTTTACGGTCGTGACGCGCTTTATGCAGTTTCGGCACTTTGGGCATATGTGGAAACTGTTATGGGTGTCTAACCAAGGGCGCAAAGATGGCGGTATCAGCTCTTTTGAAGCCTTGATGACCTCATTAGCTGCGCGCGTCGGCACTGGTAACTTAGCAGGGGTGGCGATTGCTATCTATTTAGGCGGCCCTGGCGCTATATTCTGGATGTGGATGACCGCGATAGTCGGTATGTCGACCAGCTTTATCGAGTCGACTTTGGCACAGGCCTATAAAGTACCGCACACTGATAATGTCTATCGTGGCGGTCCCGCTTATTATATCGAAAAAGGTCTGGGCAAGCGCTGGATGGCGGTGTTTTTCTCCGTTTGTCTGCTAGTCGCTTTTGGCTTGGCATTCAATGGCGTGCAGTCTAATACGATCGCGCAAGCGACGAATGAGGCCTTTGGTATTCCTACTTGGATGACCGGCTTGATTTTAGTGGTATTAGTCGCACCGGTGGTATTTGGCGGTCTGCGTTCAGTGGCGCGTATAGCGGGTAAAATCGTACCGATCATGGCGATTTTATATATTTTATTAGCACTGTTTATTATTATAACCAACTTTAGCCAATTCCCAGCCGCCATTGCTTTAATTGTCAAATCAGCATTTGGTTTTGAGCAAGCAGTGGGCGGGGTATTAGGTTACGGTATCGCTCAAGCTATCATTAATGGCGTTAAGCGCGGTCTATTCTCTAACGAAGCGGGTATGGGTTCAGCGCCCAATGCAGCGGCTACCGCCAAAACTAATCCCAATCATCCTGCGGTGCAAGGCTTTATGCAGATGCTAGGGGTATTCATGGATACGCTCGTCATCTGTACCGCAACCGCTTCGATTATTATATTATCAGGCGTGGTGGACCCGAATGTTGAGCAAGAGGGTATTCAGCTTACGCAGTTGGCGTTATCGCAGTATGTCGGTGATTATGGCGTTATCTTCGTTGCCGTTGCGATTTTCTTCTTCTCCTTTACTTCTATCATCGCTAATTATAGCTATGGTGAGTCTAACCTTGAGTTTATCTCTGGTAGTAAGAATGCCAAAGTGATGATTATGGTCTTTCGCTTTATGGTATTAGCGATGGTGTTTGTCGGCGCTATTGCCAGCTTGCCTGCGATATGGAACTTTGCTGATCTATCCATGGGGCTCATGGCATTGACCAACTTAATCGCTATTATGTTCTTATCGCCGGTGGCACTTAGAATACTGCGCGATTATGAGCGTCAGATAAAAGCGGGCAAGACCGGCGATCAAATCAAATTTAATCCGGATGATTTTGTCAAATTAAGAGACGAGGCCAACCGTGATGCTTGGATTGACTAGGCACTAACTTGAGCGTTGTCGTGACGTTATCTTGTCACGACGTTATCTTAGCACTCTAAATAACCATAAAAAACCGCTCTTAATGCTATTAAGAGCGGTTTTTTTAGTATAGCTTAGCTTAAAGCTAGTGCTTACATGTTTGGATAGTTAGGACCACCGCCGCCCTCTGGGGTTACCCAAGTGATGTTCTGCGAGGGGTCTTTGATATCACAAGTTTTACAATGCACACAGTTTTGCGCATTGATAACGAACTTAGCGCCTTCTGCATCTTTAACCACTTCATAAACACCAGCTGGGCAGTATAAACGCGCCGGCTCAGCATATAAGGGTAAGTTAATAGCAATAGGTACCGTTGGATCTGTCAGCTTTAAGTGTACAGGCTGATCTTCTGCATGGTTGGTATTTGAGATAAATACGGAGGAGAGCTTATCAAAGATAAGCTTACCATCAGGCTTAGGATAAGTCGGCTGATAAGCATGAGCCGCACGCTCTAAGTGATGGTAGTCATGCGAGTTATCACGAATAGTCAACGGCATCTTACCGCCAAGCAGGTTTTGATCGATGAAGTTGAACGCGCCGCCCATCCATTGACCCATACGGTGCATAGCAGGTGCAAAGTTGCGCGCCTCATAGTTATCTTGATATAACCAAGACTCTTTATACATAGTGCTATAAGCGACTACTTCATCGTGCTGACGCCCGGCCTCTATGGCCTCAAAGATAGCCTCAGCAGCGAGCATACCGGACTTCATTGACGTATGCGTTCCTTTGATTTTAGCTGGGTTTAAGAAACCGGCGTCATCACCTGCTAGCACACCACCTGGGAAGGTGAATTTCGGTAAAGAGTTGAGGCCGCCTTTGGTCAGTGCGCGTGCGCCGTAAGAGATGCGCTCGCCGCCTTCTAAGATGTTGCGAATAAGCGGATGGAGCTTTAAGCGCTGCATCTCATCGAACGGTGACATATAAGGGTTGGAGTAAGATAAGTCGATGACCATACCAAAGCTGACTTGATTGTTCTCAGCATGATACAACCACCAACCACCGGAAGATCCGGTATCACTCAACGGCCAACCAGAACCGTGTAGTACTACGCCTTCTTCATGCTTAGCAGGATCGATATCCCAAAGCTCTTTTAAACCAATACCATAATGCTGTGGGTCAGAGTCGTTATCGAGACCAAAACGGCTAATCAAGCGTTTGCCAAGATGACCGCGGCTACCCTCTGCAAAGATAGTGTACTTAGCGAGGAGCTCATAGCCAGGTTCAAAGCTTGGTTTTTCCTCACCCGTTGCCGCAACCCCCATATCTCCAGTCAAGATACCCTTAACCGAACCATCATCATTATAGAGAATATCAGCGGCAGGGAAGCCTGGGAACATCATCACTTCCAGCTCTTCGGCTTGCTCAGCGAGCCAACGTACGACATTAGCCAACGAGACGATATAATTACCATCGTTATGCATGAGAGCCGGAACCACTGAATCCATAAGCTTCGTGGATTTGGTCGCAGAACCGAGCATATAGACGCGATCTTCAATCGCCGGCACATTGAGCGGTGCGCCTTTCTCTTTCCAATCTGGAATCAGCTCATCTAGGGCACGCGGCTCGATAACCGCGCCTGATAAGATATGAGCGCCAAACTCAGAACCTTTTTCGACCACACAAACCATAAACTCATCGTTACCTGCGGCGATAGCCTGTTGACGCAGACGAATAGCAGCAGATAGGCCAGCAGGTCCACCACCGACGACAATAACGTCAAACTCCATCGACTCGCGTTCAATCTCTGGTTCTGGTTCAGGCTCTTCTACAACCGCTTCTTCGGTGACTGGCTCTTCAGTAACCGGTTCTTCTACAGCCGTTTCCTCAACAACTGGCTCTTCGGCAACTACGGGTTCCTCAACAACCACTTCTTCGGCGATTGGCTCTTCTACTACTTCTGCTTTATCCACCGAATTCGCTTCTACTTCAGTAGCTTCTGTCGTTACCACCTCATTAGTGATATCAGATTCTGCATCTACAACTGGCGCTTGCTTGTCTTGTTCTTGCATACCTACTCCTAAATTCTTAGTGGCTTATCTTAGGACATTATTCGCATCGTCACTTAATAAGGCTTGCTCTATTCACTGCCTAAGATATTGGGCTACTCGATAAAGCTGTCTTTGTGGTCGTAATTGAAGGGACGCTCACACAACCGGTTCAAAAAAATCGTTACTCATTATAAAAGAAAAACACCACAAACACGATACGCATTTATGGACATCAATGTTAAGGTGAAGCTTAAACCCTACCATGAATATAAAGATATTGAGCGACTTAACCTAAAACTAAAATGAATCACTCAATCATACACAGCAAACTTGAACTAATAATATATCGCTAACAAGGAAACTGCCTTATGGATAAGAGTAACAATTTCGATGAGAAAAATGCGATCGATACCGCTAACGCTATGCAGGATATACCATCAGACTTGAGTAACATGGAGGCGCTTAGCCAGTATTTAAAGTCATCAGCAGGGGCGCGTCAAGGTCGTAGTATACCGCCGTTAGAAAAATGGCATCCTGAACAGGTCATGGATATGGACCTTGTCATAAAAGCTAATGGTGAATGGTGGCACGAGGGGACACATATGACGCGTGAGTCATTAGTCAGTTTGTTTGCAACCATTTTATGGAAAGAAGACAAAGACGGCAAGGCGGAGTATTTTTTAAAAACACCGGTACAAAAACTGCGCATTAAAGTCGAAGATGCGCCGCTGCTCATCAACGATGTCGGTATCGTCAACGAGGAGGGAGTTAGCTGGCTTGAATTTAGTACATCAACCGGTGATATCGTTCGACTTGATCCGCAGCATCCTATAGAGCTACGAGCTTTTCATGTTGATAGCAAAGACAACTCTGCGGCCCATAGTGATACCGAGGGACAAGTTCGACCTTATATGATGGTCCGTAATGATTTAAAGGCGCTTATCGGTCGCAATGCTTTTTATCATTTAACGGATATTGGTACGCTGAGGGAGCAAGCAGGAACGACTATTCTGACGTTACAAAGTGGGGGCCAAGAGTATCGGCTCTCCATGCCTGAAGATGAGTAGCTAAACAGATATTTTCTCTCAGTTAGGGATACTAATTTTTGGCTTAGTTGTCGGCTTTTAAGGTTTTTTGGTAATATTTGCCAAACCTAAAACTCATTTCATCTTCTATTAGCTATATTTTGTCGAGATTGAACATAAACTATTAGTATCTAGTATATACTCTTGATCTGATTAGAGTACTCAAACACTAAGATACAGATAAACGATGGCAGTTAAGCTATGAGGCAACTTAAGCCTATAATGGGCGAACTATAAATGACGATGCTATGGCTAACGGTTTAGAGCTCCTTATCGATGACACTACTATTTATAAAAATGATATGTCCAAAAACAATAACCAATCAGTAGTTAATAGCGAGCAGAGCGATGTTTGTACTATAGACAACGCGCCAAACGCTGCCTTAAATCACGCGCCAGAGCACATGCTAAGTCATGCTCTTAGTGAAGCACCGATAGGCGTCTTTGATTCAGGTATAGGTGGCTTATCAGTGTATCTGCACTTAGCTCAGCAGCTACCTGGCGAACGCTATCTGTATTATGCAGACACCAAGCACGTCCCTTATGGCAATCGCGATAGCCAAGATATCAAAGATTTGACACTAACGGCAGTGCAGTGGCTATATGAGCAAGGCTGCAAACTTATCGTCATCGCTTGTAATAGCGCTTCTGCTCACGCGCTGACGATAGCCCGCGAACGCTATCGGCAGATACCTATCGTAGGATTAGTGCCAGCGCTTAAGCCTGCGGTGTTAGGTAGTCGTAGCGGCCGTGTCGCTGTCATGGCAACCAAAGCCACCCTTGAGGGCACTTTGCTCAATCAAGTCATCGCTGAGGTAGCTGAACCTAACCATATATCAGTGAGCAAATACTTCAATCCAGAATTGGTACCATGGGTAGAGGCGGGGATGCCTATTGTCTCACCAACGGCTATCCGCCTGCGGCAACAGCTAAAGCAACTGGCTGATGATGATATCGACTATTTAGTCCTAGGCTGTACGCATTATCCTTTTTTTAAGGAATTTCTGTTGCAAGAGATTCGTGAGCAACAGCTGCCGATAACGGTAGTAGATTCAGGGCAGGCAATCGCTGCTCGAGTGCGCTCTTTACTAATAGAAAAGCAGATGCTAGCTTCGTCAGATAAAACTAGGTCAGACAAGACTAGGGTGGATAATCCATTGCGGCTTTATACGAGTAAATACGACGATAATTTGGGTCGAGTCATTAAGCGTCTGCTTGGTGAGCAGGTCAATATTCAATACGTTACTTAATATTAGAGCCATTATCTGCAAACCCGGTTTAGTATTTTAAAAAATACGCTTAACCGTATTGTGTTAGGATAAATAAATAATAATAAAACCATGTTTTAGACACAATACGAGCATGAACATAGCCATATACTGTAGAGGTCACTTTGCCAAACCGTCGATATCACATTCATGTTATCTGCGTTGCCCATAGTCAGCCACTGATTTTGGATAGTTTGGCGGTGTTTTTTCAGTCGCGAGCGTTTTTGACGTATGATCTCTCAACCCATTTAGCACAATCGGCGTTATACGGTCGGCAATGCGTTGATGCTTGTGATTATGTGCTGATGGTGATTGGTGATAGTTATGGAGCAGTGCAGAATACAGGTTTTAGTCAAATGCATTTGAGTTACTTTAATGCAAAGGCTCGAGTCAAGCCAATGATGACGCTCATAAAAAGACACTATGACCCTGACGAGGTCAGTGAGTCACTCAAAGCCTTTATTCGTATGGTAGAACAAAAGAAGAATCAAGTGCACTATTATGATGATAATACTGATATTAAGCAGCTATTAAGTAGCATGCACGCTAATATGATAGAAAAGTCGAACTTAGCAGCAGGATGGATAAATGCTAGAGATCTTGTCAGCAAGACGGCGGCGAATACCCGCGGAAATTTAAATCCTCAAGCAAGCCGTCTAGCAAATGCTCGTCATCAGACGAGTAACAGTTTTGAAGCTAGCGATAGTGTCACCACAACGATTGAGCTAAACGAGTCTTTCGATATCGAGTACAGTGCTCAGGCCTACGAAGATGGTAACTTAACTGATGTGATGATGACGATGTCGATCACTTGGCAAAATATTTTATTTGCCTTAGGAGAGATGCCAGCTTTTTTTTCAAGTTATGGTCTACAAAGCCAATTCAACCGGTTGATTGCGCCTAAAGCTGAAGGTGATATCAAACGGCTCATGCCTAAAGTTCATGCTGTTGCCCGCTGTCAGATTATAAAAAGCGATCTAGATAAGCTACAAAGACTATTGATAGCCGCCAACTGGATTCAGATAAAGAGCTCTGGTTCTGAGATACGCTCTACCAAAGAGCTTTGGAGTTTGACTTTTTATGCCAAAAAATTATTAGCAGAAAATAAAACCAGCAATAACAATAGACAAAAATCATCTACTCAAGATTAGCACGCGCAATTTATCAACATTAAACTCAAAGCTTGTCTGCTATCGAAAACTTCCACCACTATAAAAACACCTTTAGGCTTTTAAAGAGTCGAGCAGGACTACGTTTCGTAATACAAAGCATACGTGTCAACGCTTGTTAAACTCGTCTATATTCATAATAATAGTAAGTACCATTAGACAAGATAATTATTATTAACAAATGACCATTAGCACATGACTATCATGAATAAGAAAAATAAAATTAGGTCTGACTGCTGTTCAATAGACTTTAGTCTTATAGAAGATATTTCGTAAATTATTTACTGGATTAAGGAGAGCGTAATGAGTAACTCTAAAAATGATGAACTAAAACATGAAATTGATGGGTTAGAGAAAGCCATGCATGATGCTGATCAGTTTCGTACTTTAGAAGAGCAAGTGGCTGATATGAAGCGCCGCGGTATCGATCCTAGCCAAGCCTATAAGGATTTGGATAGAAAAGAAGAAGACGAGGATTGGGGTGATGACACTTGGAAAGAAAATGGCAAGTGGGAGCCAAAAACGCCTGCTGATCTCGACGACAAAGCCCGCGAAAATTGGGGCGGCGATAATGGTGAGCCTAATCCGCCGCCTATTGTATAAACCAAAATAACGAGTAGTCAAAACAAAAACCACATCAAGTTGATGTGGTTTTTTTACGCCATTTTTAAAGTCTAATGAAATAGCTTAGTTGATGCGCTCAAGGCGTACGCTACCATCACTATTAGTCACTCGGCGATAGCGGATATTTTCAGAATTGTCCGGTTGAATGGAGCGCTGCACAGAGGGCTGCGGGGAATAGACATTAGGCGTGTTCGTTTGCTGCTGAATCAGTTGACCCATACGATCGGCAGGCGCTGGGTTTAGAGGCCGGCTATTGATTGACTGATTATTTACGGGTTGGCCATATTGGTTAGAATATTGACTAGGGGCAGCACTGCCAATAATCGTACGATAAAACTTCTGACCGGCGCGGCCATCAGCGGGAAAGATACCGCGACTGGTTTGGTACTGCTGAATCGCGGTACGGGTATTATCACCGATAATGCCATCGACGCCGCCGATATCATAACCTGCGTCTAATAAGGCTTGCTGAATATCTTTGGCTTGCTGACGGCTGATGCCCGGATCATCGGTGGGCCAGGCGGTAACAAAGTCGGTTTTACTGCTGTCCTCACGCGTAATCAAATCAGATAAATGCGCAATCGCCAAAGCATAGTTCTCTGAAGCATTGTACGAGTAGAAAGTATCGAAATTTTTACCAACTAAAAAAGCAGGACCGTCGATACCGGCTGGCAAGAGTAATCCGGCGCTATTTAAATCGTAAGGTAGCGGACTGCCATTGGCTAGCGTCAGGCCCTGATTGCGCCAATGGCTTATCGATTTTTTATTTTTACGGTCTGATGCTGCCCAGTAACCATCAGGTAGCTTGACTTCATAACCCCACGGCTCGCCGCTGCGATAGCCACGGTTATCCAAAAAGTTAGCCGTAGAAGCTAAAGCATCCGGTACGCTATTGACCAAATCACGACGCCCGTCACCGTCAAAATCAACGGCCAGCTCTAAAAAGGTACTCGGCATAAACTGCGTCTGCCCAAAAGCCCCTGCCCACGAGCCCGTCATATCGCTTGGTGCGATATCACCGCGTTGAACGATTTTGAGTGCATTGGCAAACTCACCTTGGAAATAGCTTTGGCGACGATCAAAACAAGACAGCGTCGCTAAGGATTCAAACAAAGGCTTTTTGCCTAAAGTCTGGCCAAAATTGGACTCAACACCCCATACCCCTAATACATGCTCAGGCTTGACACCATAACGCGACTCGATTTGGCGCAGGGTGTCGCCCCATTGGCGTTTGGCACGGATACCGTCTTCGACGCGCTCTTTATCCACTAGCGCAGATAAATAATCCCAAACGTCTTTTTGAAACTCAGGCTGATAGTTCAGCGATTGAATCACGCTCGGATCAGGCTGGGTAGGGCGATAGTTATTAAAGGTGAAGCTGTCTACACTGCGAAATTTACTGGAGTTTTTGAGTCCATCTAAGCACTGCTGAAATTCGCTATTAGACAAGTCAGGTGCAGGCGGACGAGCGGCCTGCGCGGTACTGGCAAGACTGAGGCCAATAGCAGCGGTCAATAAAGATAAAGTAGAAAGCTGAGTCAAACGCATGAAGACATCCTATAAAGGTAAAACAGACTATAAAATCGAAGATTGATTTAGAGTAACCAATATCGATAATAAAGAAAAGCGCTAGCACGGCTTGGTTACGATAAGCTGACAGGAGGGTGAGGATGAGAGAGAGGTTGGCATTGACACGGCTGAGAACAAAAGCAACTTATGTGACGCTAATGATTAGCATAGTCGCTTTATTTTCATTATCATCACAAACTTATGTCCGCTATGAATAAAGTTAACCGGCCTATTACTGACTCAAAACGGCATCTAGCTCTTTAATAAAGGCAGTAATACGCTCGGCATTCTTACCCAAATCACTCTTACCCATTCTTGATTTACTACGAATATCGACTAAGCGCTCCTCACCAGTATCTTCCACACGCACCACGACATCATCCTTGAACCCAAACCACATGGTCGCATCAGTGGCTTCAATAAGGCCAGAACGGCTATCAGTGTTTACCAACTGCCATCCCAAATTATTAGCAGCCTGCTCAACAGCGGCTACTAGCTCCGCTTTCGGCTGTGAATACTGTAAAGTTTGTAGCTCAGGATAAGCTTCGCGTTGTTTTCTGGCAGTCTCAATACCCGCATATGCCGCTGGGTTGGGAGCATCAGCACGTAGCGGGGCAATCGCTACAAACTCGGGCGGCGTCGTCATATCGGTTGAAACATCGTGGATAGCAGGTACATTATTGGCCGTGCTCATCATCTTTAAGGGCATAATGATAGCGACTAGGGAGAAGATTATCGCGACCGCTGCACTAGTAAAAGTCACCGTTTTTCGCTTAAATAGCATCTGTATGATAAGTAGTATCAACGCTGCTATACCAGCGATAACGGCATATTTAAAGCCTGCAAATGCAGTCCCCAACTCCACAATACCAGATTTATAAAGGGGACCGGGTAGCGTCACTAGCAAAAATGCCGCCAAGCTCATTAGTAACACTATGATTTTCATATGCTGCCTCTAGTTCAAGATCTATTATTTATTAACGGTAGGCGTCAGGCGTCAATAACCAAACATGCTCAGTGACGCTCAGGGCGGCATTAGCATTAGACCTCTTGCAAAAGTCATAGTCTAAGCTCGGAATTAATGATACCAGCAAATAGCTTCATTCTAAGATCG
>NZ_JBPYDC010000034.1:0-23084 GCF_051847575.1 Psychrobacter sp. 1U2 | reverse complement strand
TATTTGAGTATTTGAGTATTTGAGTATTTGAGTATTTGAGTATTTGAGTATTTGAGTATTTGAGTATTTGAGTATTTGAGTATTTATTTAGCTATACAGCTATCAAATGACGCGAGCACTTAGCTGTAGCTTGTATTTCAGAATAACTACGCCCAGATTTCAGAAGGCTAGCGATAATCTTACGCTTCTCGGTATCTTTCCTACGTCCTGAATATTTACTTTCTACCTTAGTACGAGAAATACCTTACATCTGACGGTTACGTCGATCTTCATAGTCCTTTCTAGCAATAGCAGCGAGCATATAAAGCATCATCGAATTGATGGCCTGTAATACGCTGCTCATAAATTCAATGCTGCTATCAGATTGAGGCGTTATATAAGAGGTCGGTAGCTCTTCTGATACTACCGCCAGCTTCTTTTCTAATAGCATTCTTTTGAGAGTATCCCAATCAGCTTGGTTTAAACGTGCTAAGCGGTCAATCTGCTCAACCAAATTATATCGCCTTCATGGGCATCATTTATCAGTTACATTAACTGTGGACGTATTAAAGTTGCGTCTGACTCGTTTTCAACATAGAAGGCGGCAATTTTGTGACCATGATCAGCAGCAAGCTATATGAGCTCACTTTTGGCACGCTTGGCATCTTGATCTTTGATTGGCGCTCTATGCTCTGATAAACATAAACACCTAAAATAGTCTGTTATAAGTAGTTCCATTATTGCAGTCTATTATAAGTAGACTATTAATTGATTAAGAGACCTGTTTTGATAGTGCCCCTGGGGTATACCCTAGGATAATAGGAAATCCATCGCGGATGACAAAACCTGTTTAGCTTTTAAACAATACGGGTTTGTCGATAGTATGTAAGATAAGTTCGAAAAGTGACTAGAGTGTTAGATTATTCATACTGGGTCTGAATTAAAATTTTATTGTGATTAATTTCTGCTCAATGTTATTCATTTGTCGCCATGATGAGTGATGGCGGCTTGTGATTTAGTTAGGAAAAATAATCTTGAGTAATAAGGTACGTTTGTAGCATTTGCAGCAGGGCTTGTTCTAGGCTTCTTTACTTACACTTTCCTGTAAATTCTTTTTTAGTAAATGATCGAATATAAACGGGCCAAAAGGTAAGAGTGAGCCGAGTACGCCCGCAGGTATTGCCCAAAGAGGCATTTTCATTTTGATAGCTGAGCCTATAAGTATTATGATATAGGTAATAAACAATATACCGTGTGCCATACCGATGTATTTCACACCTTCTGGAATGTCCAGCATATATTTTAGTGGCATGGCGATACAGAGCAATAATAAGAAAGAGGTGCCTTCTAGGTAGCCTATAATGGTAAGGCTTTTTAATGCGGCACTTTGTTTTTTTCTAAGATTATGTATTTGTTTGATAGTTAGCTGAGCATGTGACACTATATTATCCTTTTGTTATTTCAATAAATAATTTAGGCGGTATTCAATGTCTTTATAATAATGGCCCTGTCCAGAGCTTTGAAGTACTGGTTTTTGTCATCTACCACTTAGCACGTCACGCCTTCGTCTAGCCACTTCAAAATCATCCTGCGTTCACTCGCATACAATTATGCATTGGGTTTTGGGATATAGAATGAGAGAGTATTTGTATTAATCATATATCACCTTCCAGTTCGCATTTTTATAAACACACTTGAGTATAAAAAGTATCTTTCCGTATAGAGCAGCTATGACGCTAGTTCTTTTTATTTGTACTGATCAATATTCACTTGTTTATTCATTACGCTTACTTTCCAAAAATATCATATCAATTATAATCAACGCTACACCGACACAGACACCTATATCTGCAACATTGAAAATAGGATAATTCCAGACATCAGCATAATGCACATGGATAAAGTCAACCACTTTGCCAATTCTTAAACGATCGATTAAGTTGCCAATCGCACCGCCAAGCACTAAGGCCAACCCCATAGACAATAGCTTGGCTGTACGTGGCGCTTTGATTAAATAAATCGTTAAAAAGATAGCCATTACAAAAGCTAAGCCTGAGAAAAACCATTTCTGCCAACCGCCAGCGTCGGCTAAAAAGCTAAATGCTGCCCCATAGTTATAAGCGAGTGTCCAGTTGAGAAATGGTTCAATGACCGGTACGGGGTCATTGAACGCTAATTTGGTTTGGGCCAACCACTTAGTCCATTGATCAAGTATTAACACCATTATCGCCAACAAATACCAGATAAAAGCGCGACTGCCATTGGCAACCATTTTTGGCATTTTATCCAACTTACCTTTAGGTGTTATCGAGTTGCCTGAAGTCACGTACATAGCTTTAGGCGTATGATTCATGGTTTTAGAGTCAATCGATTGATGAGTACTACTCACAGCTATAGGTACTTTATTGTCAGCAATATTAGTACTAGCCGATTCAACGCTATTCAATTTAGTACTATCTAATCTGTCGGTAGATTCAGTCATAGTTGTTTTCTTTATCTGTGTTTATACAATGAACAATGTTAAACGTATATGTTTTTGGTATACGACTATTAATCGCGCCACTTTTATAAACGGCTCCACTTACCGCTCTGGTGTTATGAAACTTACGGTAATAATTTTTTATTAGGGAATCTGTTGATTGATTTCAACATTAACCTGAGTCTGTTCAGCGCTAATCACTATAGGATTACCCGATAAGTCGCCTGACTCTGCTATGGCATTACCGCTATGACTAATACGAGCAACGACTGCTAACTGAGTTTTGTCACTACGAGCTGAATTTAACGTGCGATCTGGCATCATCGCATCAAGATTGCTTAAGCGGATACTAGCCTCACCTTGCTTGATAATACTAATGGGTAAACGTTTGGCGGCAAACGGTGGACCTCCTTTAACGTCACGTATCGCAACAAACAACACATCATCAGCTTTCACTAACGGTAATAAATTAGCGTTAATTTTCACTGTCACGTCAATACCTTCTAGCGCTTGCTTTTCTTGCGTGCTAACGTAGTTGCTTAACTCATCTAAGCTTGCTAAAGCTTTAGTATGATCACCTGGTTTGGCCACAATGCTGCCTTGTAAGCGTTTAATCCAACCTTGCGCTTGGGCAAAGTTACTACTACGAGTCTCACCCATTGCCATGAGCATTTGAGCCCGTTCATGCTGCGGATTCTTAGCTAATATAGCTTGTAATACACGGCGAATATTGGCGTCTAACTGACCTTCATTAACGAAAAAGCTAGTCTGAGCATAAGTGGTGGCGATTTCTTCATTTTCAGGAGCTAAACGATAGGCACGAGATAAGGCTTCCAGCGCAGAATCAGTTGCCTCCATAGATAAGAAAAGCTCGGATAGGCGCATCCAGCGATTAGGATCATCAGCATTACGATGAACATTGGTTTGCATGGCGCTAATCAGTTGACGACCATCTTCAAACGCCCATGATGGCGGCTTGTCAATTTTAGCTGTCAATAGGTCGTCAGCCACTTGTCCTACTTTGTCCTCAGCTGTCCACAAATCAAACACGGGCGTACGATTGCCTATTAGTAAATACGCCATTGCAGCCAATATTGGGATCCAAGCTGCGACAATTAAACGGCTTTTGACATCAGGGGTGACCATAGGTGTTATCTGACGCTGCACATCTAATAGCTGACGCTCCAGTTCCAGCTTTTGATTTTGATAATGGCTATTATTAATAGTACCGCTGTCTTTATCTGTTTGTAGCTCAGCTAAACGTTCGCGAAATACTGCAACATTAATATCTAGCAGTTGATTGTCTATTGGTTTGGACTGCAAACGCGGTGCTCGTAGCCATGGCATAATAGCAATCAGCGCAAATATAAGAGCAATCAGCAAGCTTAGAGTTACAAATAAGCCAAAAGTAGAAAATAGAGTCATTTTTTGTCCTCTAGGCTAGTAATGTCGTGGTCGACACTCTCAGCTTGCGATAATAGACGATCAAGCTCAGCCTTTTCCGTAGAGGTCAAGGCAGCAGTACTGTTCACTGTGACGCCGCTTTGACCACGGGCAACAACTTGGCGACGCTTACTTTGCCAAAACCAACCAATAATTAAGACGAGCAATAATAGTGGTGGAAAAAACCATAGGATCCATGTTGATGGTCGCATAGGCGGCTTGTAGCTAATAAAGTCACCGTAGCGCTCTTGCATATAGACGCGTATTTCAGCATCACTACGTCTATCTTTAATTAAATCATAGACTTTTTGCTTTAGATCCTGTGCAATCGGTGCATCAGAGGCTGCAAGGTTTTGATTTTGGCATTTTGGGCAGCGAAACTCTTCTATTAATCCACGATACTGAGCTTCTTGCTGTGGTGAGTCAAAATCGTATACGTCAATAGCTGCGTTTGCCGTCATGTTAAGCAGACACGCTAGTATTAAGCTTGCTAGTTTTAAAACTATATTGGGTTTTAGTTGAGGAGCTCTTATTCGAGTAACGTTCATTTGCACATCTCCTCAACCTGAATGAGATCAGGACTATCGTTGTTCTTATTAGCCTTATTAAGTACTGTCAGGCACGGCTTAACACGCTGTTGCCAATTGGCTTCATTAATCTCACCAACAATATGCTGACGAATGATGCCATCTCCATCCACAACAAAGGTTTCGGGCGCACCAGTTATGCCTAAGTCTAGAGCAAACTGACCCAATGAATCCTGAATAGACATAGAAAATGGATCACCGCCTCGGTTTAAGTAACTGAGCGCATTACCAATCTCATCCTTATAATTCACACCAACGATATCAACGCCGCGCTCTTCTAGTTGCATTAAAAACGGATGCTCAATAACGCAAGTTGGGCACCATGAGCCCCAAACATTAAGTAAAAACGGCTTATCCGGCAAATTATCATTGGTGATAGTACGGGTAGTATCTGCTAATAACGGCAGCTCAAAGGTAGGAACCGGACGCTCAAGAGCGGTATTGGTCACAATGTCTGTTGGTTTACCTAAGCGCATGTACAATATAACTACCAAACCAAAAAAGAGGATAAGCGGAATTAAGAACCATAGCTTCGTCTGCTTTTTTTTCATTGTCTTTGGGTTACGCTGCTTACTGTTTTGGCTATCTTTTTGCTCAGGAGTATTATTCGACATAGTCATTTATTTCTCCTTTAGTGTCGACATCGTCGATACTGAGATTGCCTGCTCAATAGCTACCTCATTGACTCCATAAGTAGCCAAACTACCAGTAACTAGCAACGGAGCTTTAATTTTTTTGATGCGGTATCGTTTATCAAGCATACTAATTAATCCACCTAGAGCCATGATAATTGCCCCTAACCAAATCCAGCGAATTAATGGTTTTACATAAATCCTTAATGCCCATTGGTTACTACCATCGGCAATAGGTTCGCCCAGTGCGACATAAACATCGCGCATAAGACTGGGGTCAATAGCAGCTTCAGTTGTTGGCATCGTGCTGATAATATAAGTACGCTTTTCTGGAGTCAGTTTCGCCACTTCACGACCGTCTTTGGATACCACCACTTGCGCTTGCGTTGCATCAAAGTTACTACCCTTTATTTCAAAAAATTCAGTTACTTCAAAATCGTAACCTTGAACATTGACTGTATCGCCAATACCCATTGCTACGTCACGCTCAATACTCAGGCTACTAGTAAAGGCTATGCCAATGACAGCAACCAATACGCCAATATGAGCAGTCTGTTGACCCCAATAGCTAAGACGCAGCTGACGCAGACCTTTAAAGAAATTAGGGGCGTTCTTGGTTTTGTCTCTAAAGTCAACGATCATCCATAGCAGTACCCAAAAGCTCACCGCTAAAGTCACGCCAATATTGAACATAGCAGATGGACTGGTAAAGTAGGCGATAATAGCAGCCAATACGATACTACTAGCGGCAATGGCGATACCCACCCCTAGTAACGGACGCTTATCTTGTTTCCAGCGAATATTAGAGCCCATACCCATAGCGATTAACAACAGCCATGTCAAAGGCACAAACAGCGCATTGAAGTATGGAGGCCCTACAGATACCTGACCGAGACTAAAGGCATCAGCGATAATAGGATAGAGGGTGCCGAGCAGCACCACTAAGGTTGCAATCAAAATGATGGCGTTATTGATCACTAAAAAGGACTCACGTGAAATCAGCTGATATTGACTTTCAACGGTTAAACGCCAACCGCGAACGGCAAACATTAATAGACCACTACCGATGATAATGCCAAGAATAGCTAAGATGACCAAACCACGCGTCGGATCAGCGGCAAACGAATGCACTGAGGTAAGGACTCCAGAGCGTACCAGGAACGTGCCAAGCAAGCTTAAGGCAAAGGCGAAAATAGCCAGCATGATGGTCCATGCTTTAAACACCCCGCGCTTTTCAGTGACTGCTAATGAATGCAGCAATGCTAAGCCGACAAGCCAAGGCATAAACGAGGCGTTCTCTACCGGATCCCAAAACCACCAACCGCCCCAGCCAAGCTCGTAGTAGGCCCACCACGAGCCCAGTGCAATACCAATGGTCAAAAATCCCCAAGCCGCGAGCGCCCATGGACGTGACCAGCGTGTCCAAGCAGCATCTAAACGCCCTTCCCACAATGCCGCCATACAAAATGCAAAAGGCACTACCATACCCACATAGCCCATATATAACATGGGCGGATGAATAATCAGACCGAAATCTTGTAGGACAGGATTTAAATCAGCGCCATCGACCGCTAGATTGGGTAAGGTACGCTCAAACGGTGACGAGGTAAATATCAGCATTGTTAGCATCATTAACTGTACACCGGCCAAAATAACTAATACCCGCGCACGCATTGATAACGGCAAGCCGCGACTAAAGTATGATACCAGTGCACACCATGTGGCCATGATGGTCATCCATAGCAGCAAAGAGCCCTCGTGTCCGCCCCATGTCGCCGATAACTTATAGTACCAAGGCAACAGCGTATTGGAATGCTGCGCGACGTAACTGAGGCTAAAATCATTATAATAAAAACCTGCTATCAAAGCGCCAAATGACGTTATCATGGCGGCAAACTGTGCCCAAGCTAGGCTAGGGGCTAGTCGTTGCCAAGCAACTTGGTTACGAATAACACCAATAGTTGGCAGAATTACCTGCAATAACGCCAGTACAAAAGCGGTAAGCAAGGCAAAATAGCCCAATTCTGTAATCAACATACGGTCTAACCTTATTTACTCTAATGCGGTTGCAGTTTACTGTGGCGGTGGAATTTTTATTATTAGAACCCACCCCGAAATCTGCTGCTATCTCTAGTTTTTAATTGATTTCGAAGGGTTTTATTTAACTACTTTAGGCGGATTTACCAGTGGAGGCGCGCCTTTAAAGCGCAGTAAACGTAACGCATTAAGAGTAACGATCACTGTTGCTCCAGCATCAGCTAGAACCGCAATCCATAGTCCAGTAATGCCGAATATGGTCGTGATCAGAAAGACGCCTTTGAGACCTAAAGCGAAAATGACGTTCTGATGAATGTTGCGCATGGTGGCACGTGAAAGTGCGATGAGATGAGCCATGTCCGTAACACGACTTTTTAATAATGCGATATCGGCCGTCTCAATGGCCACATCGGTACCACCACCCATCGCGATGCCAACATCGGCAGTTGCTAGCGCTGGCGCATCGTTAATACCATCACCAACCATCGCTATTTTGCGGTTGTTCTTCATCTCGTTAAGCAGGCGCAGTTTGTCCTCAGGCAACAGCTCAGCTTCCCATTCCACGTCTAAATTACTGGCAAGTGCTTGAGCGGTTAAGCGGTTGTCGCCTGTTAGCATGACGGAGCGCACACCCATCGCTTTGAGCTGAGCCACACCTTCATGAGCGTCGTCTCGTAATTCGTCTCTTAGCGCGATTAATCCAAGCACTTCACGGTTTTGCTCATCGAAAAGAACAGAGACGGTCTTACCCTCATTTTGCAGCGCCTCAATTTGCGCCTGTTGTGTGGATGAAATCAATGCCTCATCGGCTGCGTAAACAGGCGAACCGATAGCTAGCGCGCGCCCAGCGATAGTTGCGTGTACCGCTTTACCCGCAGTAGCAGAAGCTTTAGAAGCCACAGGTATGACAACTTTGGCGGCTTTGGCATGACTGACAATAGCTTCAGCAAGCGGGTGACTAGAACCTGTCTCCACACTGGCAAAGAGCGCCAATACCTTATCTTTACCTTGAGAACCCTGATCCTGAGAATCCTGACCTTGAACACTTGAATACTCTTGTGTAATGTCAACAACATCGGTCACGCGTGGTTTGCCTTCAGTTAAAGTGCCTGTCTTGTCAAAAGCGACTGTCTTCACTTGGCCGATGGTTTCTAAAGCACTACCGCCCTTGATCAGCAAGCCGCGGCGCGCACCGACCGCTAGACCAGAGGCGATAGCAGCTGGTGTTGAGAGCACAAGAGCACAAGGACAAGCGATCAATAATAAGGCTAGACCTCGATATAACCAAGTTGACCAATCTCCGCCCATGGTTAACGGTGGGACGATGATAATTAGGGCGGCAATAGCCATCACAGCCGGTGTATAGTAACGACTGAATTTCTCAATAAAACGGGCAGTGGGTGCTTTGGAAGCTTGCGCTTGCTCTACCAAATCAATAATGCGCGAAATAGTGTTATCGGCGGCTGTCTTTTCTACGCGCACTTGGAGCACACCATCGATGTTAATTGACCCTGCAAATACATTGTCACCCATCGTCTTGGCAACAGGAACAGACTCTCCCGTCACGGGCGAATCATCAAGGCTGGACGCACCTTGAACAATGGAACCATCAGCAGATACCCTATCTCCAGGACGCACCAGCACAAGGTCATTCACTTGTAGTGAAGTCGCTGGAACGTTACGCTGCCCACCTTGAGCATCAAGTAAAATCGCACTTTTCGGAACCAGCGATGATAAGGCTCTGATGCCAGCGCGAGCGCGATCAGCAGCGATACTCTCAAACAGTTCACCGATTGAGAACAAAAAGACAACCGCTGCGGCCTCTTCAGCTTCACCAATGATAAGTGCGCCAAGCACGGCGACGGACATCAGCGTTTCAATTGAAAAGAATGAACCTGTTTTAGCCAGTGCTAAGGCTTTGCGTGCAAATGGAAAAACGCCTACAATCACAGCGATGGCAAACACCCATATCCCATAAGCGGGGAACAGTAGTGACAGTGCATAAGCGCTGCCCATCAAAATACCGAGACCAACAACCTGTTTGCCTTTTTGAGTTTGCCACCACCGCTTATCCTGCGGAGCCATCTGATTGTCGCTGTCAATATCAATAGCCGATACAGTTTGTTGACCAGTATTGGCAGATATACCGAACCCTAGGCTTTTGATGGTTTTTTCAATATCACTAGCCTGAGTCGGCGCATCAGGGGCCAAGCTTAGCTCTAGCGTTTCTGTAGCAAAATTTAGCTCAACATCAGAAACCCCAGGCATACGTTTCAAAGCTGTTTCAATCTTGCCGATGCAACTGGCACAGTCCATACCTTCAATATGATATTTCATAATAATTTACCCTTTGAATAATGATATTATGAACCCTCTAGTGGCTTTAGAGTCAAGGTTATTTATCTACAGTTTCGTAATTTTAATTTCTCTAGCGCTAGTCTTTACAGCCACTTTAATTATTTAAATCATAGAGGTTGTTATGACAATCAAAATTGGTGAGCTCGCTAAACGCACAGGTGCCACAGTAGAAACCATTCGCTATTACGAAAAGGAGCACTTATTACCCGAGCCTTTTCGTAGCGAAGGGAATTATCGTTTATATAATGAAGAGCACATTGAGCGTCTACAATTTATCCTACATTGCCGTACGCTCGATATGGCTTTAGATGATGTGCGAATCTTACTTGAATACTGGGAGTCGCCTGACAAGGACTGCGGCGATGTGAATAACTTGCTAGATGAGCACATTCATGCTGTGGAAATACGAATGGAAGAACTGATGCACTTAAAGCATCACTTGACCGTTTTGCGCCAGAAATGTGCAAGTAGTGCACCAGCGTCATCATGTGGCATTTTAAACGCGCTTGTCGATAACTCCTGTCATGAGTAATGATATCAGTAGTGTTCATTTCTGACGGATCAAATCATGAAAGGTTAAATACGCCCTGATGTTAAGCACAAAAAAACCCAGCAATGATATTAAGATCACTACTGGGTTGGAGGAAATAACAACTATGTTGTGCTGACTTAGAAAGTCTTATTTATCATTCATAGCAAGGTGGATATTACGATCTGATGCGGATGCGTCATCCACGTATTTTGAATCGCGCCATGTCGTATAAGCATAGACACCACTGTATGGGCTGATGCTGTTCTGACGGAAATCAGAAATCCAATTTTCGCCATCAAATATTTGGATATGGCCATGCGGGCGCTTTGATGAGCGATCATAGACAATAACATCACCTACTTGGGTTGGCATATCATTACTGATTTTGCTAAAACCTGCTTTATCAAGCGTGCCACGAGTGGCGTACTGATAGGCTGAAGGATTGGGTGTAAATTCATAACCAGCTGATTGTAGTGCTTTACGTACGTAACGGGCACAATATCCAGAGCTGCCAGATAAAGCCACTTTTGAGGCGCGAGCAGCAGCGATAGCGGGGGCTGAATTGCTGTCAGGAACCTTATTGACTTGCTGCTGTTGTTTTTCAGCGTATAAGCGGCTGTTTAATGATGAAAGCTGATTCTCTTTTTGCTTGGCCTGCGCACTTAGGTTGCTAATTGCTTGACTAATTTCATCATTATTAGAAACATAAGCACCACTTTTGGTGCTATAGATGTTTTTTGATGAACCGTAGTTTGATGCCACAGAAGTATTGGTGATGGTATTATTTGTTTGAGAGATTGTGATAGCAGCACCACTCGTTTGTGCTATGCCCATACCCAGTACTGACAAAATCAATAAAGCCTGTTTCATAAATCTAATACCTACGGTTAATTCAAAATCGTCTGTTATCAACAACAGCGCAGTCAATTAAATCTCAACAACACAAGTATATATACGTCATAGTGACTGATACTTCTGCTGCATATTATTCATATAAAAAATAATTATTGGCGATCACAGCTCATTGAAGTCTTACGAAGCTGTTACAAATCAAGCTGCTGACCAAAACACAAAGCCGACTTTAGCATAGGTTGTTTAGCCTGTCATTCCCCTTAAAAACCCCAAAAATACTTTTTTGATGTCGAAAAAATTGCTAATATCCCACATTTTACAATGTAAGTTTGTGTAACATGTACAGAATATAGCTGACTAGATTGACCACAATTTCTACTGTTTTATAAGCAAAAAAACGTCTGAGGGTTAAATCTATAATTTAGATTTAACCCTCAGACGTTTTTCTATTGGATGAAGTAATTACCCTATATAGGGTCTAACTAATTATTAAGATAATATAATAATTTATAATATTAATATAGATGTTAATTCCCTACTGGCTTATGTAATATTACGTAATTGTTTCGATACATCCTGTATATTCTTGTATTAACCCTTAATTATTTATCTATTTTAAGGGTTAATAACCGATAAATCCGCTTACATTGTCATCAAAAGTTACAAATTCAAAGTTATTTTTGCTTTTAAAGTCGCAATAGCTAATGATTTTTTTGATGAAGAATCATTTTATAAGCAATAGAACAGTCTTATACCTGCCTCATTTACTTTTAACGCTAACACTATAATCAAAGTATTCTTAACTGCTAACACACTATAATTGCTGCTCTACCGATTCAATATCAGCATAAACTTGGGTCGTCCCGTCTTTATTGAGCTGCATAACCTGATAGGGCATGAATTTATTTTGATACTCCATACCTGGGCTACCAACAGGCATGCCAGGTACGGCAAGACCCATAGCTTGTACTGGCGGATTTTCTAAAAACTGCGCCATATATTTAGCGGGTACATGACCTTCAAAGACGTAACCATCAGTAGTGACTACAGTATGGCAAGAACGCATTTCATTTGGAACGCTGTAGCGCTCTTTAAATACGGCTAAGTCCGCAACATCTTGCGCGGTTGCACTTAGACCATTATCTTCTGCATGACTTATCCATTCTTTACAGCAGCCGCAATTGGCATCTTTATAGACAGTGGCTGAGACGTTTTTTAGTAGGTCTGGTTTACTTACTGATGTCATCATAGGAGTATTTATAACGTTTGGTTCAGCTGTCTTCGGAACAGTCACTACATCTTCAGTTGATGCCGATGTTGTGCTTGCATCAGATACGCCACTACTCGGTTGGCTACAAGCAAATAGTGATGAGGCGGCAAGTAATACTAACGTACTACGCAACCCCTTAGACAGATAACGATTGAATATAAGACTGGATTTTATTTTTAAGGGGGTCATAGTGCTCTCTCATGTACTGTAGATATTGTGAGCTATAGAAGGTCAAGTAACACTTCATATCGTTTGGTAATGTAGCATAATAACCCATCAAACGGAGTACGTAAATTTATCCATTGAGCAGTGCGGACTGGTATCATAAGCAGTTTTCATTTTGAAATGCTGCCTGTAGTATTAACAGGTCTATCCGAGTTTTGGATTTTGACTAAAAATTCAAAACTCATAATTTTGGATAATTTGCGATGCGCCTGTCTACTATTAATCTACAAAAGCGTTTGAGTACTCACTCAAATCAATTACCGCTATGGTTTACGCTAGTAGCAGCATGGCTTGCAGGGGCTATTTTTTTATTTGCGCTAGCGCCTCATGGGTTCTGGCCGCTAGCAATAGTGTCACCAGCGATTTTATATGCGCTGTTGGTACCAAATATGAGTGGTCGTCGCGCTTTTATTATCGGTGAAGCTTACGGTATGGGGCTATGGTGCGTCGGCGGCTTTTGGCTCTATACTGCCATCCATGATTATAGCGATACTCCAACGTGGCTCGCATTGATTATGATTGGATTGATGGGTCTCGGTATGGGACTGTTTCATGGATTTTTAGCACTAGTCTTTAACCGTATGGTAGGCAAACAACCCTTTTCATTTGCTGCTCTTTGGGTGCTACAAGAATGGTTAAAAACTTGGTTATTCACAGGCTTTCCGTGGCTGTTTGTTGGTTATGCATTTACTGAAGAGTATTGGTTATCGTCCTTAGCACCCGTTGCTGGTGTTTTTTCCGTCTCTTTTGTTGCCATACTATTGGCTGCAAGTTTAGTAGAGCTACTGCTTCGGCGCAGTAGTTATGCCATCGTTTCTGTACTGTTATTAGCCATTAGCACATCATTATGGCTGGTCAATCCGCAATGGACAAAACCTAAGGGCACACCTGATCTGTCAGTGTCATTGATTCAAGGTAATATTTCACAAGATATAAAGTGGCTGACTAAGTATCAAGTAGAAACGCTAAAGATTTATGCGAAGTTAACACGCACTGAGTGGGGACGTGATGTGGTGGTGTGGCCTGAATCATCTATTCCTATGTTTCAGGATGAGGCTGCGGGCTTTATTAGTGAAATGATAGAAATGGCTAATGCGACCAATACGACATGGATAACTGGTATCCCTTATAAGGATAAAGCGGCATTCAATGCCAGTACGGATAAGTATCCCCCATTTTACAATAGCGTGATTGCTCGAGGTGTAGAAGCGGAAGGCCTATACAAGAAGCAGCGTCTAGTGCCTTTTGGAGAGTATATTCCATTTGAAGGCGTGCTCGATATTTTCCCAAGTTTGGCCGGTAGTCAGGATATTAAGAACTATAGTCGTGGTAGTGATCAGCAGTCACCTCTAAAGGTGCGTGGACACAATATAGGGACGGCTATCTGTTATGAGGTAGCTTATCCAGATACCACGCGTAAAAATGCCATCGATACTGAATTTTTGTTGACCGTCTCTAACGATGCCTGGTTTGGCACTTCAGCAGGACCATTGCAACATTTGCAAATGGTACAAATGCGCGCGCTTGAGAACGGGCGCTGGTTTATTCGAGCGACCAATACTGGTGTTACCGCTATCATTAACCATAAAGGTCGTATTGTAAAACGCGCACCGCAGTTTGAGCGTACTGTACTACGTGGTGAGATACAGGCACGGGTTGGTAACACGCCCTTTATGCTTATGGGAAATTATCCTATCTTGATAATAATAACCCTGTTATTACTAATAAGCTATTTTGGCAAAGGTCTAACCACACTTAGAAGACGAGGGTAATAGTAAACTTAATCATAATAATTTAATCAGCGTAAGTTTTTTATTTTTTCTAGGTAACGTCCTAACGCACGTAAATATAAAAGTTTTAAACTATTGATCACATAAGAACTGATTGAAAAAATTATGTTGACATAAGGCACGCGCCTCATACTTAAAAAGAGATAGCTATATACGGTCTATCATCTTTTAGTTGATACTTTCATTTAATGCACGCGATTTTTGATTGTCATCTGCCTTAGTACCAAATTCAATAGTTGCATGTTGTATATTCTGATGCGCCAAATCTTCCTTGATGTTTTCTTTCATAGTAATAGTCTCTTCAAACGTTATATCGGTCTTCGGTACAATATGAACTGTAAGAGCATTCTCAGTGGTACTCAAAGCCCAGATATGTAAATGATGAAAGTTTTGAATAAAATTATAGCTCTCTAAGATAGCAGTGATTTTACTGAGATCAACATTTTGAGGTACTCCGTCGATAGCAAGCTTGATACTCTCTTTTAGTAGACCCCAAGTCGATAACAGTATAACGACTGAAATAATCAAGCTAACTAGAGGATCAACGATATTCCAACTTGTATAGTAAATAATAATGCCCGAGATAACGACACCTACAGAGACCAATGCATCTACCATTAGATGCAAGAAAGCACCTTTGATATTAATATCGTCTTTTTGACCTTTGTAGAATGCAAAAGCAGAAACAGTATTTATAAATACACCTATTAGAGCTGTAATAATAATAACTTTTCCTGCAACTTCCGGTATCGTATCAAATCGACCCAAGGCCTCATACGCAATACCTATAACGATTGTAACTAACAATATGGCGTTAATAAGAGACGCCATTATAGAAGCTTTTTTGTAGCCATAGGTATAAAGCGTAGTAGATGCTTTCTGTGCTAATTTCATTCCAATTAACGAGATTATTAAACTGGCAACATCACTTAAGTTGTGGCTAGCGTCTGCGATTAAAGCTAATGAATTAGTTGAATAGCCCACTATAAACTCGATGAGCGTAAATGCAGAATTTAGACCAATCCCAATATAAAAAGCTTTATTCATATTTTTAGGGTCTGGAGCTTGATGACTGTGGTTATCTGAATTACTCATAATTTACCCTTGTTTAGGTTGCTGCATTTTATTAAAGGTAGAAAATAAGTTTATTGCATATTTTCTATATTGCACAGTCAATATTGCTCTAATACCGTAGACCCACTTATTTTTATCAATAAACTGAGCCACAACTTGATTGTGTGTCCTATCTCTCCTTGGGCGAAAAAAGCGGATTTTACTGTAATCTAACTGGCTTACGTAAGCTTCTTGTTCTCATGTTCAAGCTCTTTAGTATGTGTAGCTTAGTCTTGAGTGTTGGTTAGTATAGTTTCATTAGTGTGCTTTTTATGACATGACCACATAAAGGTGTAATCGTTTAATGCTTCAATCAGCATACGAACGGCGCGTTCTTTAATCTCAGGAGTGTAGGTTTGTCTTTTCATTATCGTATTCTCTCAGAAAGATGATTTACCGCTTCTTAACAGCGCGTGTAAAACCTTGCATCTGACGACTAAGCCGGTCTTCATAGTAAACTATCCCAGTATTGTCAGAAACTTAACGTCTTGTGAGGATGTACTAAGTGCTAACTTCAAAATGGTTGAAATACCTACGCTAAATGACGACAAAAAAAGCCTAAGCAATCTAATGAAAAAGTAGATAATAAAAACCCAATCTACATGACAAACAAAAAAATGCCTCTGGGAGTTGACTCCCAGAGGCATTTAGTTTTAAATATAGCTAACGGTTACAGCGTGTTGACGCACACTGTAACGAACAAATAAGCACCTGAACTGCGTTATTTGAACAGCATTAAATGCCCGTGTAGGTGCATTTTATCCAAAATTTGCTTTCATATCAACTTTATTCACTATACATTTTAAAAACCGCTTGTTCGCTCGTTACATCCTCGTGCTGCTCTCTTTATAACCGTTACCCGTCAAATGGGTGGCAGGCTAAGGCGACGACTGCGTTTGACAGAAGGGTAAAGCTCTCGACAGGGGGTTCTAGACATATTGAGCAACGCAATGAGTGGTTATTTGTGCATATCGTAGCGGTATATTGGGTGTATTGCCCTTGCTAGCGTATGACAGCACAGTAGCGGTTAAGAGCGTGTCTAGGCGGTGCTATCAGCCGTAATCTTAACAACCGTAGCTTGATACAGTGATACGGTCTTGATGACGCGATGGGCGATGAAGTCGGCATGACTAATCACATCAAATCCAAGGAATGCACTAAAGTGTTTGTGAGTATGCTAGAAAATACTCATAGATGCTTTAGGGTGAGTGTTCCTTGAAATCTGCTCAAGGCTCCAAAATCAGCATCGGAACTTACTTAGGCTAATTTAAATAGTATATAGCCCACTAGGCTATATACTATTAGACTTCAGAGAAAAATTTAGAATAGTTCTTATACAACAGTCATTTATTCAGTGAGTCGATATTGTCATAGTTGATTCATAAGCTTAGTGTGAATAGAACGAGATCTACGCTTTAGGTAAAGTCTCTTCCTAGCTCATAACTATTCTTTATCTTGGAACCTTGAATACTTTTATTTAATCAACATCCAAGGCGTTATCTTTGTTTTGAATAAGTATTAGATTATCTTGAGCTTTCTTGAGTTTATTTTGTAACACAGTCACTTGTTCTTGTTCTGATAGGTGACGGCTCGATAGCTCGCCATATTGCTTATTCAATATACTATGTTCAGCTTCAAGTTTAGCCTGTATTTGAGTCAGCTGCTCATAAAGTCCTGATAGCTTATCACGTTCAAAGGTTACCGCCTTTAGCTCTCCTTTGATCTCTGCGGTAGCAGTTTGTATCTCATTGCGTTCAGCTGTGACCGTCTTTAGCTCTGACTTAGTGGCTTTAAGCTCCGCCTTTAAACGTGCAATCTCTGCTTTATCGCTATCAGCTGTAGCTTTAAGCGTGGCTACCTCACCAAGACTACTAGTAAGCTCTACAGATTGCTTATCTAATGCGCTACGTGTCTCTACAAGCTGTGATTGTGCTGTTTCTGCTTTAGTTCGTTCAAGCTCTAATTGATGCTTAGTATCTGATAGCGTCTGTTTGGTAGCATCATGGTCAGCTGTGGCTTGCTGAGCCGCTTTAGTTGCTGTCTCCGCAGTAGTGGCCACTTCGTCCAGCTGCTGTAGTAGATCTGCTTGTTCACCCTCTAAGGTTTTAACTGCTTCTTGCGCTTCGTCCGTCTCTGCTTGTGCCTTAACCTTAACCACCTCTAGAGCTTCACGCTCCTTAGACAGCCTATCGTTCGCCATATCAATAGCTGTCTGCCACATATCAGCGCCAAGCGTGTGCAAGCGTTCAGTGATACCGCTAGGTAAATCCACTTGTTGCAGCTCTTGCTCTTCCTGCTGTTCTCGCTTCCAACTCTGCATCGCATCACTAATGGTAGTGAATGAGCCACCGCCTAGCGCCTTACGCACCTCTGCCAGTGTCGGCTTTATCCCTTGCTCCTGTAATCGGTCAGCTGCTGCATGAATATCTTGTGTGGTGAGTGCCATGATTTTGTATTCCTTGATAGTGCATTGTAGTATGTTGTATGTTGTATATAGTATAATACAATATACAACATACTACAATGCAAGGTGTAAAAAAACCCCAAGTCGTCTTGAGGTTATAACTTGTTGGCTAAGACTTAATGATCAGTTAGGTATTCTTCTAGGGCATCATTGATCATGTCCTGATAGTTACCGCCTGTCTGCTTGGCTCTGTCCTTAAACTTAGCAAGAATGCTTGGGCTGATAACACTGGCTTCTGTAGTAAGCGTTTGTGGTTTGATACTGCCACGGATCGCGCCTGACCAGTCGGTGATTTCTGGAATGTCCGATAGATCAATGTCGTCATCGCTAAGCGTTGCTAAGTACTCTAAGTCCGCTTGCTGCTTAGCCGTTAATGGCGGCAACTTATCTATGTGATAACTAACCTTGTTCATATTGTCTCCTTTCAATCTTTGTGGCACGCCTGGCAGAGATAATGCGTATAACCTCAGGCCATAGATTTCAAACACTGCAAAAGCATTGGCCTTTGACTCTTAAGTAAGCCATATATCATAATTGGTAGTAAACATAGTAATTACTTACCTTGACTGACTTTTGGTAAGTAGCTCTCAAGCGCTTTGTTTGGCTTGTTAAAGCTTTCAGGCTCCCGCTGTATGATGTTAATCATTTCACGCTTAAAACTATCAGTACTCATTTTACCGTCATAGCTTAAACCTGGGTGATCGTTATAGTCGTTCATAAACTGCACATTATCAACAATTGATTTGATCTTATCTTCTGACAATTTACCGTCTTTACCAGCAATTTTATCTAATAACTTTTTGTGAAATTTGAGCTTTAAGCCTTTATAGCCCTTCCCTCTTGCTTTTTTTTGATACTCTACACTGACTTTATAATTCGTATTTTCATTTATATCGTTGATAGCTGTTTCAATAACATATCTTCGCAACTCACTAAATTGCTTATACTTATCTTTAACACACATTACGTGTTTAAACTCTTCTATCGTAAACTCTTTGCTGTACTGGTATTGATTAACCCACATTACCACCAATTCATACATTTTTATTGAATGAATACTCGATAACTCACCTATTTCTAATAGCTTGTATTTAGTGAAATTAGCTTTAAGTTGCGTCAAATATGGCAGTATTTTATTTGCGAATGATAATACGACTTCTCCGTTATCCGGATCATAAACAATACTACTAACAAGCCTTGTTTGAAGCGTTTTATTCTCGGGCAAGCTCATAACAATATCGACGTCATATAAACGTTTGCTTGCGTTCTCTATGTCACGATAAACATTCTGTTCGTTCTTAGACTTCTTACCAAAAAACAATGATTTAATATCATCAACTGTTACTTTATATTCTGTGTCTTGCGTGACATTTGGTGCATCAGGCCTACTGTCAATTTGACTGATACAAGCAAGCATGAGCTCTTTATCCGTCTTTTGCATTGTGTACGTTGCTAGGATTAAATCATTTGACTGAACAACTAAGTTATTTTCCATTTCAACTCTGCGCCCATAGTTACATTTAACAAGATCTTATCATAAAATAGAGTTATAAAAAGAGTGTTTTTTATTTATCTCTGTTTTCTGCTCATTTACTCTGTTTTCTGCTCATTTACTCTGTTTTCTGCTCATTTACTCTTTTTCTTTCTTGTAAGGTATTGATTTTAACAGGGAAAAATAGCTCTCAAACAGGAATAAACAGGAGTAAACAGGATCAAATAAAAACCCTCAAAGAAACGGGTGATAAATTTTTTTGTGGATAAGTGAAAAATCATCACTTAAACCACGCAGCTTGCCTAAGCAATTTAACCCTGTGTAATGTTTTTTTAAGGATTAGATTAAGGGCTAAATCCTCGACTGGGTGCATTAGTTCTACTCACTTGATGCTGATAGGACTCTAAACCGTCCTGTAGTGCTCTGTGTTGGCTTTCAGAAAGCTTTCCGTCGTATTGCTCGGTAAACGTCTCTAAAGCGGCTTTAAGAGTCTCTGAGTAAGCTTTACGCTGGGTAGTTGGTAATGAGCTCATATCACGAAACGCAAATTTAAACTGCTGACACGTTTTATCTAAGGTATCTGCAAGATGTTCTTTAGCACATTTCCTCGCCTCAGCTGGGTGATTATCATTATCAATATAATCAGTTAACCATTCTGTATAGTTGAATGAGGAGACAACGTCTCGAGTCAGTCTACCAACGTCTCCTGCGCTACCGCCTAGCTTATTGATGATACTAGTTTTAAATGTCGCACGCTTTTGATCAATATCGTCCCTAAAGTCCTCAAAATGCTTAATAAGCGCCAGATACCGCTCTCGTTCAGCTTTAGGATCACGCAAAAGCTTGATAATGGATTTGTTATTTTCAACTAGCGTGTAATCAAAACGTTTGCCCACTTGCTGTAAGTGATCTCTAAACCCTAGCGCTTTATCTTTATCTTCAATACCAAGGCGCTTTGCAAACTCGCTAAGTATCGCAACTTGACGCTTATCAAATTTATCAGGGGCATCCTCTATCGTTTCTCCTTGTGCCCAGCTGATTGCCATTGAATTGTGATGGCGTTGAATTAAACGCATGGCTAAGTGCAGCTTCATACGTTCAGCATACTCAAAGATTCTCTCATCTTTGTGACGGTTTGCTCGAGTGTCTCGATCAACTTGTCTTTGCTGTCGATCAAGTCGAGCAGCTCTTGCTCGTCGTGCTGCGTCATCGAAGGGGTTGGGGGCTGGTCTTGCACTTCGCTCAGTTGCTTTGTTAATTTCAATATTTGACTTTCCGATAGCTTCAGTGATTCCCTCAATTGCTTGTTTTGTGTCGTCAATTCTTTGTGTGAGCTTGTTATTTGCTTGTGCTGTGCCATTAATTCTTTGTTTTGTGTCATCACATCGCTTTGGTAGGTTTTCGCATCGTTTAGCTGCCCAAGCAATGCCTGATTTTGCCTCTTCAACGCATCGTTTTGTGTCGTCAACTCGAATTGCCGTTCTATTATTTTGTTCTGTGCAGTACGTAATGTGAGGTTCTGAGCTTCCAGAGAGGTGTTTTGCAAAATCAGCTCGCTGTTTTGTGCCTCCAATGCTGCCAGGTAGTCTTGCATTTTTCTCAGTTGCCCAAGCAAGTCCTTTTCTAAGTGCGCTAATTCGTCGCTCATTGTCTGCTTCCTGTTTGATATGGTTGTCAGCCACCAATTTATTACGTGCTTTGATGGCGCGGTTGGTGTCTCCTTTTTCGGTCGTGATGCCTCGGCGCTCCATTGCCGTCGCCTCAACGCCCATTTTAATGGTGGGCTGCTGATCAAGCCCCTGATCCTTATAACTGCGCGCATCCATCAATGGCAGATGATGCTGCGCCAACACTTTATTGGCGGTATCTACCCACATCTCCCGAACACGCTTAATCTCTTGCATCGATGACGGCAGATCATGCGCCTTACGTTTTTTGTTGGACCACTCAAACGGGGTCTTAAGCTTTGGATCAAACGCCAAGGTTTTATTCGGTCCAATGGTAGGCGCTCGAGTAGTGACTAAAATATGCGCGTGAAAATTACGGGGATCAGGGTTCTCCTCACCCTCACGCAAATACTTAGAGCTTGGCGGTACATTAGGATCAAAAGGCAATTTCATCACCGGACGATGGATACACACATCAGCAATCACATCCATATCGTCGCAAAGCTTTTGGGCAAAGTTGATGGCCAGCTGATGCCGATCATATTCGTCTAACTCATACGGCAAATTAATCAGCCACTCACGCGCCACCCGACTGTCCGAACGTGTCTCTGCCGCTTCAGCGGTATTCCAAAGCGTCTCTCGATCCACACTCACACCCAGCGCCTTTAGCGAAAATGGTAAAACAATATCGCTACTCATAACCCCAGACTTTTTACTATAGTCATGCGTCTTGCCATATTTGGCATCATCAAGCACATCCCCAGCACGATAGGCCGCCGACGCCACAGCTGACTGCCCTGATTTTCGAGAAATCGCCTTTGTCGCAATATGTACCATCGTCATAAAGAGCCACCTGCTATTGTTGCTTTTTTCACACCACCGCTTTTTGTGGTGTGCGGGGTTTGGGGTTTCCCCAACGAAGAAGGATTCAAAATTAAGATAGTAACGAAGTGGATAGATTAAATTTTGAGTCGTTACTTCGCCCTTAGTCAGGGAGACGCCACCATCAAATACTAAAATAATATATCTGAGGTGTCTGATGCGGTTGTGTTAAAGCTTACCACAAGCGATTGAATGATAGTGAGGTGCTTGCTATGCTGAGTAAAATTTAATCGATAAGGGTAAATCTGATGTCAGTATCTAATAATAAAGCACCTATGTCTATTTTTGATAGTCAAGACTCTAATGAGCTAAAAGAGCGTCAACGGTTAGAAGAGTTAAAACGCCAAGCTAAGGTTCAGCAGGTGAAGCTGGATAAACGATTAAACAAGCAGAAGATTCTAATGGGGGCATTTTTGGGTCAAGTATTGGCAACTGAAGGTGAAACTGAGCAAATGATTCGAGATTACTTCGCCATTCACTTTCCAGATTTTTTAACAAGGAAATCAGATAAGTTTTTATTCAAAAGTATGATCGAGAGTTTAGGTGGTGATATAGGATTGGGTGAGGAAGAGGATCCATTTTTAGCCAACGTAAAAGAAAATAATAAAGAAGCTACTGATCAAAATACAGGCGTTGAAGGCAGAAATACTGATAGCAATAACCAAACGCAATCTGACTCTCTGGCTAATTATAGAGAACAGGATTCGCTACTAGATGACAATAGTCATGCTACTGGTGGAAGTAATCCAAACTATCATGGGTAATAGGTTATGTTTATTGAAAGCCACAAAGCTGCGCTATCAAGCTTTGATGCAAATATAGAGCCGTATATGGTCGATGGTGTAGTGGCAGATAGTGAAGGCGCTTTATCTGTGATGCTGCCACTTGCAAGAAATACGATAGCCATTAAATTTGCAGAAGATGATCATAGCGTTGCGGAAATGGTAGCTCGTGCATTTACTTTGTTTGAAAACTTCTGCACAAGCGATCAAGCATACGCTTTTTACAATGAGATGATGGAAAATCCAAAATTATATGATCGTGTGATGCAGTTCGTTACTCTGATGCTAATAGCTGATAAGCCATTAGGAACCCTTGCCATAAGTAAGGCAGTGGATAAAAAACATGCAAAGCTTTTGAGTGATGTTCGGCTGATTGGTGGAATTTTTGGGTTTTATGATAAAGAGACTAAGGTTTATACAGATGATATCACTTGCATAACTCATCTCAATGGAACAACTAAAGAGCTGACTCTGCCCCCTGAGAAGGTTTTGATGCTGAT
>NZ_JBPYDC010000033.1:0-25171 GCF_051847575.1 Psychrobacter sp. 1U2 | reverse complement strand
TGGTTTGATTATTATCGTCAGGCTGCGTAATTAAAATCTCCCAAGTTTAGTTATACGGATTTGACGGCAGGGGTCATGCCTTTAGTTACCCAAATGACACTAAACAACAAATTAATACTTTGCTAAATTATACGAAGCAGAATAAGCGTGTTCCTCTTTATATGTTATATAGCCAATCAGCGGTATACCCTTACTCAAAAACGCCAGATTGCGGCGTCTATATTGCTAGTGCTTTCGATATTGAAAACTTTGCAAACTTACCGAAAGGAATAAAATTATCTAAGTCAAAAATCTTAGAGAGATGCATTCATTTTTATCAGTTATTTTGTGACTTAAAACAAGACTCTATGAATGACTATATGTCTATTGAGACTATTACAAATAGATTAAAAGAGTTGTTCTCAAAAAAGAGTGCATTAAAGAGTAAGCTTACTGAGCAAATTGAAAACAATAAAACAGAGATACTACCCAATTATGTGCAACTAATATTAGAAAACAGTCAACAGCATCTTAATAGCGATAAAAAGCTAAAGCAGAATATTCAAAAAATGATTAAAAACCATCATTCAATAGAGCCAAGAAAAATTATCGTAGTTGATATTCGCTAGAAGATATTGATGTTATTTAAAAGAAACTTCAAAAGCTTGTCTTAACTATTTTCTGTTACCTATGCCTCTAATAATCTAACTACTCCTTATTAAGATGTCTCTAGTCATAAGAAGGCGCTATATTAACAATAGATAACAATAATATTTTAGGTCAAGTTCTTTGCCATATTGATTGATCACTGAGCATATACCCTAACTCATTTGTTGGTATAACCGTTGGTATAATAAAAAATATTTTTAAATAAAAATATTTAAATCAATAACTTGGAATATTTATGTGGTTGATACTGGGCCCACCAAATTCAAACCCTTACAGCTATTATCTTGTAAGGGTTTTTTATTGTCTATAATTTAAAGAAATAATCTAAATTAGTGTCATATAAGAGAATCAAAAAAAAGCCCACTGCTACTTTAACGAGAGCAGTGGACTTATCTACCTTTAACTTACAAGATTAAAAAGAAGTACGACGATAGTTACGGTATTCAGGCAACCAAAAATTAGCTTTTAATCGGCGTTGTAGGTTTTCTGCCGTCACTGGTAAAGCCAGTTTATCTTCAATCGCTTGTCTTGCCACGGCATAAGCTATTTTTTCACTGATCTCTTTTATAAGTCTAATGGGTGGCAATATAGCTCCTGGTGCTTTTTTATATTCCATTGAGATGTCTGCTAAAGCTTGGCTTGCTGCCATGAGCATATTATCGCTAATACCTGTCGCCCGTGCGACCAACACCCCTAGCCCAATACCTGGGAATATATAGCTGTTATTACACTGTGAAACCTCGAAGGTTTGAGCATTATAAGTGGTATTAGCAAAAGGACTACCCGTAGCAATTATTGCCTTACCTTGACTCCAGTTTGTCACTTCTTGCGGCGTGGCTTCAACACGAGACGTTGGGTTTGACAGTGGTAGTACAATAGGATGCTCAGTATTTACACATAAAGATTCTATCACCTCTTGGGTAAACAGACCTTTTTGCCCACTAACCCCAAACAATACGGTGATTTTTGCTTGTTTAACCACTTGCGCTAAACCAAGTTTTTGACGCTTATCCCAGTGCTGAATGTCTGCTTCTTTCTGTACTAACGGCACTTGGAATTCTTGTAGCTCTGTCATGCTATCAGTCAGTAGGCCATAACGGTCCACCATAAATACCTGACGGCGTGCCTGCTCCTCGGTCAACCCTTCACGCTGCATTTGGCGAACAATATGCTCAGCAATACCGCAGCCTGCAGATCCTGCACCTAAAAACGCTATGTTTTGCTCACTGAGTTTTTGTCCTTTGTTTAAGCACGCTGCGATTAACGCACCGACTGAAACCGCAGCAGTACCTTGGATATCATCATTGAAGCAGCATAATTGATCGCGATATCTATTCAACAATGGGGTCGCGTTTTCTTGTGCAAAATCTTCAAATTGCAATAATACCTCCGGCCAACGACGTTTGAGCGCCTGAATAAATAAGTCGACAAACTCATTATACTCATCGCCAGAGATACGCGGGTTTCTCCAGCCCATATACATAGGGTCATCAAGCAGTTGTTGGTTGTTGGTGCCGACATCTAATAAGACTGGTAGGCAATAAGCAGGGCTGATACCGCCGCATGCGGTATACAAAGATAGTTTACCAATGGGAATGCCCATACCTCCGATACCTTGATCCCCTAAGCCTAATATACGTTCACCATCGGTCACCACGACCACTTTTACCTTTTGTTTGGTGGCATTTTGTAGCATATCATCGATTTTATGACGCTCAGGATACGAGATAAACAGACCGCGTTTACGGCGATAAATTTGTGAGAATTTCTCACAAGCCTGCCCAACTGTAGGGGTATATATAAGCGGCATAACCTCTTCAATATGCTGTTCAATCAAATGATGAAATAAGGTCTCATTAGTATCTTGGATATTACGCAAGTAAATATGCTTATCCATATCATCAGTGAATGAGCGAAGCTGATGATAAGCGCGCAAAGACTGCTCTTCAATGGTTTCAATGTTGTGAGGTAATAATCCAGTTAAATTAAAGCTAGCGCGCTCTTCTGAGGTAAAAGCGCTCCCTTTATTTAATAAAGGAGTTTCTAATAGTATGGGTCCAGCAAAAGGGATATACAAAAGGCGTTGGTTTGGCATAATAAAGTCTTCTAATTAAAAGCGTATGGCTAAAGGAAGGTTCTATCGTCTCATTATACATAGCATTGGCTTGTACTTGCCATTAACTTACTATTTTGACTACTAACACTACTTTAATTAGGAAATATGGTTACCTTATCTCCTTCCTGCCAAAGATCAAACTTAGTCATAGCTTGCTTAAATAGCGGATGTTCTAGCCAATACTGTAACCACTTCTGCAGCTTCGGATAAGGCAGGCCATAAAAAACCTCGCGGTCTACATGAGCGAATTGGCGTACAAAAGGCATAATGCCAATATCAGCAATACTTGTGCTATCGCCTAGCAAATAAGCGTTTTTATTTAACAGTGTCTCTAACATCTGTAAAAACACCTCGCCTCGCTCTCGATACTCTGCCTGACTCATCTCAGGATAACGGTCTGCATATTTGTAGCGATCTAGCCAGTGCTTAAATTCATGATCATTTTTGTCGAGTAAGTCATTCGCCTGTTTAATAATCTTGGCATCAAGCAGCCCTTGTCGATCCCCTTGTTCAAGCGCCCATATCATGATTTCTCGGCTTTCTTCAATCACCCTACCCTCATTCAGCTGCAAGACTGGCACTGTACCTTTCGGGCTAATCGCTAACATCTGGCTTGGTTTATTTTTTAGCACAATCTCTCGCAGCTCTACCGGTACTTCGGCGAACAATAAACTAAGCCGGGCGCGCATGGCATAAGGGCAACGACGAAATGAGTATAAACGAGGAGATAAGTAAGTCATAGAAGGGTCTCGCAATTTAATTGAAGTCTGTGGATGTGACTGCAGTGCTCAAAGCATTTAGAGCCTTAGTTAGTAATCAACCTTACCCCTTAGCGCCTTGATTTTGCCTCGCTGAGTCTTATTATCTACTCGTTTGCGTTTGGCATTACGGCTTGGCTTCGTTGCTTTTCGAGTTTTATTCGCATAGGTGCCTTGCTTGATAAAAGCCTGTAGACGCTCGATAGCATCTATTTTATTTCGCTCTTGGGTTCGGTATTGCTGTGCTTTGAGTACAAACACACCCTCTTTATTGATCCGGCTATCTTTACTTTCTAACAGACGTGTTTTTTGTATATCGTTCAGGCTTGAGGCTTTTATATCGAAGCGAAGGTGAATAGCAGAAGCCACTTTATTGACGTTTTGACCGCCAGCGCCTTGGGCGCGTATGGCGCTAACTTCTACCTCATGCTCATGAAGGCTAATGCCTTTAGTAATAAAAATCATAGTGTTAAGTCACAATTCTAATGATAGTTTTTGCGTTGTTTACGCTTATCATGAATGCTCATTGTCTATCCATGATAAGCGTAATTAATTAAAATACAATAGATGGCTGGGCTCATTGTGCCTCAGCAAGACGCTATAAAAAGGATAGCGTCTTGCTGAGGATTTACTTTCGAGATGTAGATTGTGCAGCTGCCGTTATGCTAGTAAACAATAGGCTAAAAGTCATTCAATGGTCTCTGATTTATACTTCACTGAAAACTATATTCTCAATACTCAAAAAACCGACATATAGTCGGCTTCTTGATAGTAGATATATTCAAATTGGCGCTTAATTGTTTTTGCGCGGTAACTTCTCTGGTAAGTAGCAGCGTAGATACGCGATTGATGCCGTTCCAGCTTCTTGCACATAGTGCTCAGTGATACTAGCATGACGGCGATAAGATAAAGTGAATATCGCGTTGATAATGCCGTAAGTCACTAACAAAATCTCTTTCATACTTTCAAAATCAGGCAGCTCATAACGCTCAGATAAGCGTTTATGGACTAGTTCGATGACCTGATGATCCATATCTTCACCGAAACCATCCCCCTCAAAGTCAGGAGTATTGGTATCATATATCAGCTTAGCTTTGGTTTGATCATCATGAAAGATCTCAACGCAGCGCTTGATAAGCGCAGTTAGATAGCCCTGCCATCTGTCATAATCTTCGGTTTCAACAGTCGTTAATATCTCTAAGATATCGATCGCATTCAAAAAACGTAATGCTAAAAATATCGCTTCGATATTAGGAAAAAAGTGATACGCAGAGGCGCGCGGGATACCCGCTTCTTCACATACCGCAGCCAAAGTAATGTCATTAATAGCCATTGTTTCACTGAGTTTTTTGGCGCCCATCAATAATTTTTGACGGCGAGCACGGCCTTGTTGGCTGGTAAACTTAAATTTATTCGGTACCAGTTTTTTGGCCAGCTCTGAGTCTACTAGCACATCTTCAATCTTGTCGTCTTTTTGTTCACTCATTATAAACCTCTTAATATTGTCCCTATTTTCATGACTCAGCCTTATCGTATTGTCAGCACTAAATTAAGTGCGTTAATGGTCATATAATAATAGCCAGTATCATGGCTGCTATCACAGCTAGCAAATAATATATCGCATCACAACCACTTGACCTGTAGTAGGCAAGAATTAGGAGTTAGTTGGAACCACAATGTAATAGCTAATGAGATACAGCACTAGCCATGAATTTTTATTTTCGCTCGTATAATACCATGATCGGTAACTCTATCAGCATAATCCCATTTGAGATGGTCGTTAAAGTAATCTACTCGCTCAACATGACCGAGGGCGAATTTACTCTCGGGCAAAAACTCTTCTGAGACAAATAACTGATCAATGACCTCCGGCATACCTTGATAAATATGAGTATATGCTACATCCTTCATCCAACCATAGCGTGCTTGCACGCGAGCTGCATCGAATAATGACACATCGCGCATACTTTTATCATAATTTACCTCCCCTGTCTCTGTCATCAACTGAGTAGTCACGCTACCAGTGACATCGTTCATATCGCCAAGCAGTATCAGCGGCTCTCGAGTATGCTTTAGGCGCTCTATAATCGTCATTCTTATAGATGCTGCCTCTGCAGCCCGCATACACAGACTACGCAGCTTGGCGCGTACCCGAATGTTGGGATCATCCATATCTTCTAACAAATTGCCCGCGTCATCACGTAAGAAAAAAGCACGTTTACTTTTTAGATGAGCGGTAATGATCGTGATAGGTTGACCATAGGCATTGACTCTGACTAATAGTGGTGGACGTTTAAACTGACGATAAGGGCCGATATCCGGAATATCAATTGTCGCTTCATCGACCACTGTTTCTAGCAAGCTTGTCTCTAGCGCCTCAAAACGGCTAATGATGCCCACCGCCGGCGTCCCTGTCGCACCTTTGCCTTGTGTATAAGGGCTTGCTTGGTCATTGCTGGCTAAAGGTATAATAACATCCTTAGGCTCAAACCCTAATGACACCGCCAACGACTCAACCGCCTCACTATCCCAAGCTTCCTGCACAGCAATGATATCAGCATGAGCATTGGATAATAAATCGCTTAATCCTTTTAATTTATGCTCGTACGTCTTATCGGTATAAGCTGGCGCGTTTTCATAAAAAATACGATTAGGATTGGCAAGATTCAATAAATTAGCAGTCGCAATATAAAAACTATTATTACCGGTAGTCTCTCGGCTCATAAAAAACCTATTATTTTTATTATATATTTAAAAAGATGACAAACAGCCCAAGCATGTCGAGTCTACTAAGTAGATGTACTATATAACGTACTATTATAGTCACTCATGCACTCACTATGGCCCTCACAAAACTAACTTAAGACATTAACTGTCTTAACATAGCATAAGTAGGCTATGTTAGTGTTGAACACGTGTTCATAAAGTATGTTTGCTTTATTACTGAATAATAATAGAACCACTTTAAAGGTTTTCATTACAACTAATATTCGCCACTATAGCTAAAGCATTTTGTATGGTCATTTAAGCCTTTGGTTGTACCTTTATATGTGCAATGACAAAAGCCAAGCAACCAATTAATGAGGCTATAACGCACAATATTAACAGCTTAACGTATTTGTGCTCTGCACCAAACAGCGGGGTCATTATAGTCATATAACCGGCGTTTTCTAGCATATAAACGATACCCGCTAGTAAAGCTGAAACGAAACTGGTAACAAGCGCCCAAGGCTTGACCTCCCAATCGGACCAGATACTAAAAAACACTACCGGTGCTAAAAATAGCGAAGCTGTACCACTGATAGCAACAGCGTCAAATAAGTCCTTACTTCCAGTAGCAATAAAACCTAAGCCTGCCAGCAAAAAGCCAATCATGACTAATCTGCCGTTTCTAACCGTAGGCTTGATGAGCTTCATATCGACAGCGACGAGTTTCGCGGCACTCGCATAAGTCGAGTCGAGCGTCGATATCGCTGAAACTATCAATGCAAAACAAAATAACAACATCACCGCTGGCGAAAATAAAGTGTTCAGTGTTTGCGTGACCTCAGTAGCACCACCAGCATTATTCAACTGAGCAAACACACCAAGCAGACCAAATAGCATAATGCAAATCATGGAGATAGGCGCGGCATAATAAAATGACTTTTTGGTGGTGCTACGATCTGCTAGAAAACCGCGGTCCGTCATCACTGGATCATGGGCCGGGTAACTCCAAACTTGAATAAAAGCAACGATCAGTAATATCCAGCCTTTATTATCGGCGGTGTTGGAAGAGCTGACAATATCGGTAAAAGAGAATAGCGGGTGCATAAACATAGCGATAGCTAGTACTGCGATTGCTACGATAGTCAGCGAGGCTTGCATAACATCAGTCTTTAGCGCTGTATGTAAGCCGCCGATTGAAGAATAGATTAAGGTAGCAATGGCAATAAACACTATTAAGTAGGTCTCGTTAAAGCCCACAAACAAGGTCGTAATAAAGCCAAACACTAATAAATTACTAAATATCTCGCTCACTAAGCGAAAGCTAATCACTGCATTAAAACAGTGTTCTCCAGCTTTACCGAACTTAGCACGCATAAAGGTTTGCATATTATTAAAACCATGCTTGAAACGTAGGCTATCGACAATATGCGCGCCAGAAACAAAGCTAAAATAATACATCGCATAAGCTAAAGTGCCTGCTATACCATAGGCAAAGCCTAAAATAGCGGCATTCATCAATGAGCGAGCAAAGATCCAAGTAGTGACTTGCGAGAGTACTAATGTCCAAAGACCTGGCGCCTGTCCTTGTCGCGACTTACCTTGATAAAAGCTAGCAACATCGGGAGACAACTCAGAGGGGCTTAGTATAGGTTTATGTGATGGAGGATCATTGGTGATGGCCATTGGCGTTCTTTATAGACGTTATGATAGATAATCTCAGAATAGCATAACTTCATAATCTCTTTACGCTAAAAATCTGAGCACAAAAAAAGCTTCTAGAATGACTCTAGAAGCTTTTGATTTTTTGGTATCAAGTTAAAATACTTTTTACTACATTATTTACTAACACGATGCCACGCATCACGCGATGCTAGACGAGCTTCTTCCCATTCCATACGCGACTCACCTTTCACTTCTTCCCAAGAACGTTTGAGGTCATTTTCATGATCTTCAAAACGAGCATCAACTGGGTAGTTTGCGCGATTAGCGTAACCTACCGCATAAGCAGGATGCAGATCACGATCGAAGTCATAATCGTCTCTATAATAGCTTGCATTCACATGCTCTGCACGCCAGTAAGCTTCTTCATGAGTTGGGTTAATCGCTTCCGCTGAAGCATGACCTGCACCGCCGCCTACGACTGCGCCGATAGCGCCACCGATTAGGGTACCTAGTGGGCCTGCCATCGAACCAATAGCCGCACCTGCTGCCGCGCCGCCGACACCGCCGATACCTGTGCCTACCGGATGCGACCCTGGCTCACCGGTAATCATGTCAGCATTTAGATCATCTTTTGATTCTTTTGACATGTGTTTGACTTCATTACGATCGATATTGTCAGGATCGTTAGTGACGACTCTTCTGTCGACTACTTCTTGATCCGCCATACGGCGAGCATTGTCATCTATAATACGTTGCTTATCACCACTGACCATATTATCATCAGTGATAACGCGTTCATTTGCATCAATGACATTACCATGAGCATCCACTCTAGGTTCATTATTAATTATATTATCAGTCTTATTGTTATTCATCGTTTAATCCTTTAATTAATAGTTATAAATTTAAATTAGCTAATGAGGGTTAAGTAAGCGCTTGAATTATTAAGCTAAAGCAATTTAGTCTGCTCTCTAATAAACAACCTCATTATTATTTAAGTATAAAATCATCTTAGGAAGAGTAACTACAGCGGATATGTAAGCTATGTCAACACCAATATTAGCTTACGTTACAGCATGTATGTTTGTAGCAGATTTACAGTATTTAATAACCCTTTAAGTATCTATTAATAAAACCTTTATAAAGCTACTACCATAAAAATCAAAGCTGAGTCAGTGCGCGAGTAACGGCATCTTGCCATTTGTCTAAATGAGTCTGACGATCCGCTTCTGACATCAGCGGCTCGAAGCTACGCTCCACTTTCCAAGAGTCTTGCATAGTATTATTATCGTATAACCCAGACTTTAGACCAGCTAACAACGCTGCGCCTTTAGCGGTAATCTCCGTATCCATTGGACGTAGCACTGGCACGCCTAGCAAGTCAGCTTGAAACTGCATTAATAAATCATTATTAGCTGCCCCGCCATCAACTCGCAATTCAGTCAAAGGATGAGGGCTGTCTTTTTGCATCGCAATCAACACATCGTAGGTTTGATAAGCGATGGCTTCTAATGCGGCGCGGGCGATATGAGCCTTAGTAGTACCCCGACTCATACCCGTTATGCTAGCACTGACATCTGAGCGCCAATACGGTGCGCCAAGACCGGTGAATGCTGGCAATAGCACTACCTCTTCGCTACTATCGACTTGCTGAGCTAAGCGCTCTATATCTTGGCTTTCTTTAATCATGCCAAGATTATCTCGCAGCCATTGCACGATAGCGCCTGCCATAAATACGCTGCCTTCTAACGCATAAGTGGTTTGTTTTTTTGGGATTTGTAATAGCCGTCTACCCGACTCTACCATTTGTCCAAAAGTGAGTTGCTCAGCGCGATTTTGCCCCGCTGTTTTTTGCCAAGCTATGGTGGTGAGCAGCTGCTGCTCGCTGAGTTTTGGCGTCTGACCTATATTCATCAGCATAAAACAGCCGGTGCCATAAGTGTTTTTTGCCATACCAGGCTCAAGACAGCCTTGACCAAATAATGCCGCTTGCTGATCGCCTAGGACCGCTTGAATAGTGATCTGTTTGGCAAATAGACCTTTTTTGGTTTTACCAAAGTCGCCATCGGAGGGTAAGACTTTCGGCAGTATCGACATAGGAATATCGAAGCGCGCGCACAGCTCACTCGACCATGCCAGCTCATTGATATCGTAGAGTAAGGTGCGAGAAGCATTGGTCACATCGATGACATGCGCGCCACCTGTCAGCTGATAGATAAGCCAGCTATCAATAGTGCCGATGGCCAGCTCTTCGGTTTTGTTAGCGTCGACACGCGCCTTAATATCCGGATTATTTTCCAATAACCAAGCGATTTTACTGGCACTAAAGTAAGGATCTAAGCGCAAGCCTGTAATGCTACGTATCTCTTGCGCGACGCTACGCTGATGCGAGATGTTTTTTTTGGCTAGCGTTTCGCAATAGCTAGCGGTACGTCTATCTTGCCAAATAATCGCTGGGGCTAATGGCTTACCCGTAGTTTTGTCCCAAACCACAATGGATTCGCGCTGATTGGTAATCGCGATACTAGTGATATCTGTGGCTAATAATCCCGCTTGGTTAATGGCATCATGAGCACAGCTGATTTGCGTCTGCCATATCTGCTGAGCGTCCTGCTCGACAAAACCGGCTTTTGGCGTGATAAGCTGCGTTGGCTTTTGCACTATTTTGACAGTATTGGCCTGGTCATCGTATATAATAGCGCGGCTAGAAGTCGTGCCTTGATCCAAAGCTAAAATGTACCCCACCATTCCCTACTCCTCAACGTTATCGTTGTTTTATATGATATCGACTATAGCATTATTTGCTATTACTCATTTTTATAGCTGTTATAACTTTATATAGTCGAATTATTTTAAAAGTGTTATAGCGCTGCTGGGATGAATTTTGCGCAGCCTCTGTGATTACAGCACGCAAGTAAAATTTATACCAGTAGCGCGTTAAAATTGATAACAACTTTATTTTGAACTGACTATAGATATTGCAACAACGCTAAGTTTAAACCTAAAACTGGTGTGTCAACCCTAACAGGGCTATAATGCCCTAAAATCAGCACTATATCTTGATGAGTGGTTTACTCCTATTATGAAATTTGCGTTATTGTCTCTACCTTTTATGATAATTCCCCTGATGCTCTCTGGCGCTTCAGGTCAAGCTTTAGCAGATAGTTATGCTCCTACAGCCGCCTCTATTAATGCGTCTACGCAGATTGTAGATAGGACTACTCCCGTAAATAATATTAGCTATCCTGCCGCACAGCCAATAGCAGCGACTCCTACCCTAGACACCCTCATCGATCCTATTACTCATAAAAGTGTTTCCAATAGCTACCCGTTAGAAGTGTCGAGCTTTTTGAGCTTAGAGCAAGCGCAGAACACCTTATTTCAAGTGTCACCAAAGCTAGCCGCTAATCAAGCCGCTATCGCCGCTAGCGACTATCAGACAGACGCACTTGCGACGGTAGATCGGCCATTTGTATTCGCACAGTTATCCGCCAATGCCTACAAAATCCAAGAAGATATCGACTTATCATCCCTCAGAAATAGAGTTATTGATGGCGTAAATAACGTTGGCAATGGTTTTGATAACTCAGGTATGAATAATTTAGCGCCACCTATTCCGCCGGTACCAGACTTGCCTAATTTTGGTGAGATCATCGGTGAGCGTCTTCCAGACTCTTATGATTTTAACCGTTCAGGCTCCACCACAGGAGCAGGTCTTGGGGTGGCGTGGCCCGTGTATACCGCAGGACGTACCAAAGCACTAACCGGAGCCTCTAACGCTCGTACGCAAGAAGCTGTCGCTGATGGTATATTAGACAGAAACGAGCTTTACAATACGCTTATTGAGCGCTACTTTAAGGCGCAATTAGCGATTATTGCTGCTTACTTACGTGAAGATGCTTATGACACTTTACAACAGACGGATCACACCGCGCAGCGATTATTCGAAGAAGGTTTTATTTCGCGAGTAGATCGTCTGCAAGCACAATCTGCGCTTGCCGATGCAAAGAGCGAATCTATCAAAGCTAATAACGATGCCCGTCTAGCCATGATTGCCCTGCAGCGCCTGCTGCGTACCGATTACCGTATTAAACCGACGACCCCGCTATTCGTCTCAAGCAAACCTTTGAGCGATGTCAGCTACTATCAGAACTTAGCGCTTACCAACCATCCGGGGTTACAAAAAGTCGCGGCAAAGCGCGTGCAAGCGCAGCAGCTGCGAGCTTTGTCAGATACTGGTTATAAGCCAACCGTACTACTATATGGGTTTAGTCAAGTTGAAAAAGACCCGAGCTGGATTGCGGGCGTATCTGCCAGCTGGAAGCTGTGGGGCGGGCTTGATAAGACCGCATCGTTAGCTGCTAGTGATGCGCGCATACGTCAAGCTGACTTATCTGAGATTGAAGTCAGTGACAATCTGCTATTATTGGTGGAAAAAAACTGGAATGACGTCAATAATGCTCAGGCTCGGTATCAAGCACTGCAGAGCAATGTCGATCTGGCGCAAGAGGTATTGCGTCTACGCCGTTTGGGACTGCAAGAAGGCGTAAATACGACCATCGATGTGGTACAAGCGCAGACTCAAGCGCTAAAAGCTCGCACCGAACAAGCGCAAGCAGCCAATGATTATGTACAAGCATTGGCCAGTTTGATGCAAAGCTGTGGGACGCCGCTTGCTTTCAATACTTATCTTAATGCTGCTGATATCAGGTTACCGACTTTATATACTCCGTAAAGCGAAAACCAATAAAAACTTGTAACCTTATTTACGGTCTATGAGCGCTCATACTATTTGCCTCTTATACTATTAAATCCCCTACTACGAATAATCATACTATGAATAAACCAACTGCTAAAATTAAAAAGCTACCAACGCAACTACTGAAGACGTGGGGTGACGCCAATAATTCTAACGTTTGGGCGCACTGCGCTAGTGTAGGGTTTTTTGGGTTCTTATCTATCTTTCCAGTAATGGCGGTATTTGTGCTGCTTTACGGCCTGGCTTTTTCACCCGCTGAAATGCAAGAACAAATCTTACTGTTACGTCAGTTTATACCGCCCACTGTCTATGACGTTCTTGATTCTCGTTTAACTCAGCTGGTCTCTACTACCGCCTCAGCGCTGACTTTTAGTTTGCTGCTCTCCTCATTATTAGCGCTTTACGCAGGCTCCAAAGGGATCAAATCGTTAATTATTCTTATCAATACCGCTTTTGGTATTACTCAAGAGCGCAGCTTTATTCAAGGGACCATCCGCGCGCTTAGTTTAACCTTAGCAGCATTAGTGGTCTTGATTATAGCTATATCCTCTATTGCGCTTATCCCCTTGATCGCTAACTACTTTCCTTTTCCGCAAATCGCGAAGACTATTGCGCTTTGGAGCAGGTGGCCGATATTAGCAGGGATTATATTTATTAGCTTTTTGGGTCTTTATCGTCTCGCACCGAATCGTGATGCCATAGCGCTAAAAAAATTGATGCCAGGGGCCGCCCTCGCCACCGTGCTATGGATTTTATTGTCGATACTGTTTTCGATTTATGTACAAAATTTTAATAACTATAGCGCTGAATTTGGCGCGCTATCCGCTGCGGTGGTCATTATGCTGTGGCTTTATTATTCAGCATTTATTGTCGCCTTCGGCGCTATTTATAATTCCGAGAGCATAGAAGATTCTAAACCTTATGCGATTCATGTTTATTGATAAGCTATTATTTGAACAAGCTATTAAAACCTTTCTAGTGCAACGGCGTGGACTGTTCGTCTGTATCAGTGCGCGCTGATTTAGAAAAGGTCTTGCTAGCCTGGATGTGGCTAACTCATATACCTATTTTTATTCTCAGCGTTTTTATTCTCAGTGCCTTTTATTCTCAACTTACTTGCTTTAGGAATGTCATATCATGGCTAACTCTCATAACGACGCTGATGATGTCAATAAATTAGGCCCGATTCATGATAAAAAGCCCTCTAATGATACTGAGGAGCTAGAGCAAATGACGCCGCCTTATCAGCATAAAAAATCAGCAGACAACGCTGCAAAAATAAAAAAAGCGCTCTTCGCAGTAGTGCTGCTGATAGTACTGGCAGTGATCGCTTATGGGCTGTATAAAAGCAGTCAAGCAAGTGCGCCTGAAAGCATAACTTTGCAAGGCCAGATGCAAATGAAACAGACTTCTATCGCGGCCAAAGTACCTGGACGTATTGCACAGATATTAGTCACCGAAGGCGATAAGGTAGCAGCCGGCCAACCGCTCATTGAGATGGACTCGCCAGAGATCAATGCCAAGGTCAATCAAGCAAGAGCAGGTCTTGACGCGGCGCAAAGCCAATTGGATAAAGCCGAAAATGGCGCACGCCCGCAAGAGATCGCGCAGGCAAAAGCCGCTTGGCAAGCGAATAAAGCCGCTTCAGACTTGGCGGCTAATACCTATGAGCGGGTCAATCGCCTCTATCAAGAAGGTCTGATGGCGCGGCAAAAGCGTGATGAAGCCTACGCTCAGTATCTAGCCACTCAAGACCAAACCGAAGCGGCGCGTTTGCAATACGAGCTGGCGATGGAAGGCGCGCGTAGCGAGGATAAGTCGGCCGCCAATGCGCAAGTGGCGCAAGTCGAAGCCAAACTAGAGGAAGCTTTGGTTGCAAAAGAAGAAGCCAATCTAAAAAGCCCTATCGCTGGGGTGGTGGATAATGTCATCGTCAGCGCCGGCGAAGTTATCGGCCAAGGCGTGCCAATACTGACCTTAGTCAATACCGATGATCAGTGGGTGGTCCTTAATGTAACCGAAGATTATCTGAATCGGTTCGCTATCGGCCAACAGTTTACCGGTACCATTCCGGCTCTATCGTCATCTGAGCGCCCTTATAGTAAGACTTTCACAGTCTATGCCTCCTCTAGCTTATCGGATTTTGCCACTTGGCGACCCACTAACAATGATGATGGCTTCGATGTGCGCACCTTTGAGATAAAAGCACGGCCAAACACTGCTGATGCGCGTATTCGCTCTGGTATGAGTGTACTCGTAAATATCGCTCCTCAAAACACTAGTGCAAAAAACGCTGAACAAGGCTCTAAACAAACCGCTTCATCAAGCACTATCCAAAACTAAGAGTAAATAGTCATGCGTTTAATAAAGGCTTTTGTACGCAGTGCTAATTACGAGCGGCGGTTTTTTGCCAAAAACCCTTGGGATCTAGCAATGATTTTGTGGATTCCTTTAGCGACTATTTTATTAGTTTGGTGGATTTTTTCACAGACGCAAATCACTGATCTGCCGATTGGCGTGATCGATGAAGACAATGGTCTTGTAGCTAATACCTTAGTTCGCTATTTGGACGCGCATCCTAATCTCAAAATTGCGGGGCTTTATGGCTCACAAGCTAGCGCTGAGGCCGCTATCTTGCAACGCGATATTTACGGCGTAGTGGTGATTCCAGATGATTTTTCGACTAGCATTTTAGCCAGCAAACCTGCGCCGGTACTGCTACAAGTCAATGCACAATACGGCACTCATTCTGGCATCATCCAGACTAGCGTACAAGCCGTCACCGCTACGCTATCAGCTGGCGTTGAGATTCAACGTCTAGTTAAGCAAGGGATGGCGCCCTCGCAAGCCGCTATTGCCTACTCGCCTATCAGTATCCAGCGTACGAGCCTGTTTAACACGGTAACTAACTATCAGCAGTTCTTGGGCTCGACGGTGATTCCCGCGTTATTACATATCTTGGCGATGGTCGTTGGCGCTACTACTATCGGTCGCGAGCTACGCGATAAGCAGCTTGGACGTTGGTATCGCTTTATTGACACTGGACGCCCTAATTTAAGTACTGATAATCCTCATGTGGTTCATTCAACAGCTACGTCCAATTTAGCAGGTACAGCAACTTATACTCCTACGACTAAGCCTAGTCTGTCCGTGTTATTTTTTGGCTTACTTGGTAAATACTTTTGGCCGCTACTAGCGTATTGCTTATGGACAGCGCTAGCATTATGGCTTGCGACCATGCGAGAGGATTTAAGCTTTGATTCTATAGCTCTCACTTATTTAGCTTTTATCACGTTGATGTTTTTATCGTTTTGGCTTGGGGCTTTTTTTACTTTAGCCTCGTTTTCTTTGCGTATGGGGTTGTCTGCGACGGGTTTTATCTCAGTGCCCTCTTACGCTTTCGCTGGGGTGACTTATCCTTATATCGCTATTACCGACAGCGCCAAACACTGGGCGGATGCTCTGCCTTTGACCCACTATCTGCAACTGCAGATTGCCCAGATACAAATGCATGCTCCGGTGACGATATCGCTACCCATTCTCTTCGGTTTACTGTTAGCGGTGCTAATATCGATGATACTCTCAGCGCTATTTGCGAAGCGTGCCTTAGCGCATCCTGAACGTTGGGGAGCACGCTGATGGCAAAACTACTCGTAGATAAAAATGCAAGCCCAAGCGCCGATACTGCGACCGCTAAGACTTTTTGGGCAAACTTTAAGCAAACCCTTATTGATGTGTTTAGTGATAAAGGCGTGCTTTTGATGCTCATTATTGCGCCAATTATTTACGGTTTCTTTTATCCTTGGCCTTACTCTTCAGAAATCGTTAATAATGTTCCTGTCGGCATTGTTGATTATGATCGTAGCGATCTATCTCGTACTATCAGCCGCTATGCTAGTGCTAGCCCGCAGTTAGACACAGTAAACTTCGTGAATGAGCAGCAGGCCAAAGAAGCCATCTGGAGCGATGAGATAGCTGGCTTTATGATTATTCCAGCTGGACTTGAACAGCAAGTCATGGCTGGTAAAGCCGTTAGTGTTAGCGTACTGGGTAACGGCGGTTATTTTCTGTTGAATAAAAACGTGCAAACCGGGTTTTTGCAAGCGGTCAGCACCGTCTCAGCAGGGATCGAAGTGAAAAAAAGCGTGGCGCAAGGGGCGTACATGCCGACTGCGGCGAAAAACACGCAAGCGGTTCCCTTACAAATCGCTCCTTTATACAATCAGACCGAAGGTTATGGCGCTTATGTGGTGCCGGCAGTTTCTATTATTATTTTGCAGCAGACCTTACTGATAGCAGCAGCGATGCTCGTAGGGTCTTGGTATGAAAACCGTCGCCATACCACTAGTATTGTTGGTTGGCTGGGACGTATTGCGGCTCTGAGTACACTGAGCTTTTTAGTGGGCTGCTTTTATTATGGTTGGGCGTTTGAGCTACACAACTACCCACGCGGTAAAAACATGCTCGGTAGTTTGCTGTTTTTAACTATCTATTGCCCAACAGTAGCCACCCTTGGCTGTGTCTTTGGCTTATGGCTGCGTCAACGCGAACGCAGTATGCAGATTTTGATTTTTAGCTCATTACCGGTATTTTTTATGAGTGGCTATCCGTGGCCGGCCAATCAGCTACCAGAGGTTTTGCAAGTCGTGCGTTGGCTAGTACCGACCACTCCGGCTATCAATACTTCAGTACAGCTCAACCAGATGGGCGCCAGCATCGCGCAAGTGGCGACTGGTTTTTATGCGCTCGCTGGATTATGGCTGCTTTATTTTTTATTGCTATTATTTCTGCGGCGGCGTCTGGAACAAAAAGATAGCGCGGCTTATAAAGCATAACAAGCTTAAATATCAATGTTTCGCTTATGGCGTGTATCAAATAAGGGCTACTTTACTGTGCGTAGATACCATCTTGCCGGATCAGAGCCGACAAAAAAAGCGCCTGCAAAATATACAGACGCTCTTTTACTTCTCACATCTAAGTTTCACTTAATACTTAGAACACGCGGTTGAGACCATTGAGCGCCGCCACGCGGTAAGCTTCTGCCATCGTCGGATAGTTAAAGGTGGTATTCACAAAATACTCAAGCGTGGCATGACACTTCATCACCGCCTGTCCAATATGGATAATCTCTGAGGCGTGATTGCCGTAGCAATGAATACCCAATATTTCCAAAGTCTCCCGGTGGAATAGTATCTTGAGAACGCCGGTGCGCTCACCAATGATCTGCGCGCGAGCCAGATGCTTAAAGAAAGCCTGACCGACTTCGTAAGGCACTTGCTCATCGGTCAGCTCCTGCTCTGTCTTACCAATACTCGATATCTCAGGAATGGTATAAATCCCTGTTGGTACGCTAGAGACGGGTTCGGCATCGCTATCGCCAACCATAAAGGCCGCTGCACAGCGCCCTTGGTCATAAGCGGCAGAGGCTAGTGAAGGCCAACCTATCACATCACCTGCAGCATAAATATTGTCCACTTCGGTACAATAATGATCATCGACTTTTAGCTGACCACGGCTATTGGCTTCCAGACCGACTCCCTCTACATTGAGGCCTTCGGTATTCCCTGAACGACCATTAGACCAAAGAATGGCGTCTGACTTGATCTTTTTTCCGCTTTTCAGATGAAGAATGACATGATCGTCATGCGTCTCTAAATGATCAATTTCCTCATTGTTACGAATGAGCACCCCAAATTGTCTAAAGTCATGCGCTAGAGCATCACTAATCTCACTATCAAGATAGTTCAGTAGCTTGCCTTGGTTATTAATTAAGTCCACTTTGTAGCCAAGGCCGGTAAAGATAGAGGCATATTCGCAGCCAATAACGCCCGCACCATAAATGATAATCTTTCTGACTACATAATCCATCTGTAGGATCTTATCAGAATCAAAAACACGCGGATGACTGAAGTCTAAGATCTCAGGACGATAAGGACGGCTGCCTACCGTGATGATGGCTTTATTGAAGGTGATAGTTTCAAAGATATTCTCATCGGTTTCAACGCGTAAGGTATGCTTATCAACGAAACTTGCCCACCCTTGAATGACATCGATCTGATTACGCTCATAAAAGCGCTTATGCGTACTGACTTGGTCGCGTATTACTCGGCGCGCATTAGCCAATACCTTATTAAGCGGCACTCGCTCATACTCTAATGCTTTAGTGAACATAGGATCGCGGCGGAAGTTAATGAGGTTAAAAACCGATTGACGCAGCGCCTTACTAGGAATAGTGCCGACATGCGTCGAATTACCACCGACTTGCTCACGAGGGTCAACGACAGCGACCTTTTTGCCAGACTTTGTCAGCTTCATAGCGGCCGCCTCGCCAGCAGGACCGGCCCCTAACACCACAGCATCATATTCAAATTCATGCTTATCGCTTTTTATGCGCTGTGAGTCTTTAGTAAATTCTGATTTGATATCGATACGAGTATCATCTAGCGGATTGACCAAGTCAGGATGGTGCATGATATCATCGGTCACTTGTTCATGCGTTTGCTCTATTTTTTCTTTTTTACTGGCGTCTTTGGTTTGCTCAGGCGTTGTGGTTGGTGCGCTGCCGCTATTTTTATTTGAGACTTCGGTGCTAGTATCTTCACCCGTCTCATTCGTCGTGTCGGATTTAGGTTTGCTGCCCATAACATCCTCTTTAGTTAATTATTGATTTATTTAATTTTTAAGCTTTAAAAGATTTCATTCATGACTAAGACAAGATTGTGTCTAAAAAACTAAGATAGTAATTTCGACTTTGTAAGCTAAAACTGCTAAGCGTTAAGGGGTTGCTACCATACGCTGTGTCAAAATACTTTGCAATGTCCAGTGCCCCGTAAGCTGCTGTTTGCTTTCATCGATCTGTGGACGCACATTTATCGTATATTCAGTCCCAAGAGCCGGTTTGAAATCATCGATCCAGTCATAAGGAATCTGAAATACTGAGCCATCTTTGCTCGACTTAGCCAACAAGCACTGCATAGGCAGTGCTGAAGCGCAGGCTACCCTATTTGGCATAATAGTCAAGGTTTGCGCCTCACCTAATACAACAGAGGGGACATAACGGGGCTCGGGTACTGGTTCACGAGCGAATGGCGAGGTTTGGCACGCACTCAATAAAGTAGCAATGCTTAACAGGCTCGCTACTAGTAACGCTGATTTTGATGATGCGTTTTGGTTTAGACTCATAATTTTCTCTACTTTTAATAATAGGACTAATATTCAGCTAAGCAAATAGCTATTAGGGCTCATTAACCAATGCGGCGCTTCAGGCCAGTCATTTGTAGAATCCGGGTAGCAATCTCTTCAACCGACATCTCAGAGACATCTAAGTTTGGTATGCCTTGAGAGATATAAATCCCTTGTATCGCGCGCTGCTCTTGCTGCACTTGCTGATAGCTAGAATAACGGCTACCGGCGCGGCGCTCTTGGCGGATTTTTACTAACCTATCGGTATTAATGACTAGCCCAAACAGCTTATCTTTATGCTCACGCAAGGATTTTGGTAATTGGTTGTCATACAAATCATCTTCAGTCAGCGGATAGTTGGCCGCCCGGATGCCGAATTGTAAGGCTAAATAAAGGGACGTTGGCGTCTTTCCTGAGCGCGAAACCCCAATTAAGATGATATCTGCCATATTATAATGACGGGTACGTGCGCCATCATCATTATCCAAGGCAAAGTGGACCGCATCGATACGCTCTTTGTAAGTCTCAGAGTCGACATTATCATGAGCATGTCCTGAATGACCATCCGGCTCAATGCCGGTCTCTTCAGCGATACGGCCAATCAGACCCTCGTACATATCTAGATTACAGCTTTTGGCGGAGTTGACTGTTTCGCGAATCTCAGGGCTGACAATAGTATCGAACACTAGCGGCAATAAGCCGTCACGCTGATACGCCATATTGATCCGAGCCACCGCATCCTCAGCGCGCTCTATACTATCGACGTAAGGCAGAACGTGAGTTTCAAAAGGTACAGAAGCAAATTGACTTAAAATCGAGCGCCCCAAAGTTTCAGCGGTAATGGCGGTACCATCAGAGATAAAAAAAGCACTTCTGATCGTTTGTGAGTTATCCAAGCTCATAGCGTGTCGGTTCTGAATAGTCGGTTTATCTGGTTCAGACGGATTATTGAAATACATAACTGACAACCTCAGTGCTCTATGGAGTGTTTATTAATGAGAAGCTAATTATCTTTTAGCCGCTCTATTTTTATGATGGTTACTTATGGCTCGCTAAGCCTAAAGGAATTCTTTGATATTAATGCCTCACATTATACTCATAATAGCGCCTGAATAGGAATCGATGTAGAGGCAAAAGTGTACGAGTGTATCTATAAAAAAGACTCTCAACTACTCTACTCGCTATCAGCAATTTACTTTGCTGTTTTTATAGCGACTTGCTATTAAGTTTTAGCAATATTCTCACTACATCTAGGTTACTGATAAAAGTTCTCATTGCTATTACAGTATCGGCTAAGCTATAAAGACACAAAAAACTCTAAACTTTGTATCTTTTTCCAAATATTTTCCGTTATCCTCTCGAAATTCGCAAAATATAGGGGTATAATCCACCCTTATAATCCTTACTAAATAACCTTATTTTTTGGAGTTATCATGGCAGCGCAATCTACAGCACTTGTAATCAATCTTGATCAGTTGGGAAAAGACGATATTGAGATGGTCGGTGGTAAGAACGCCTCACTTGGCGAGATGATTAGCCACTTATCAGATTTGGGTGTTAGCGTTCCTGGCGGCTTTGCCACAACCTCGAATGCTTTTAACCGTTTTTTGAACGAAACGGGTCTGCTTGACAAGATTAATAGCGAGCTGAAAACCTTAGACGTTAATGACGTCAATAAGCTTGCCGCTACCGGTAAAAAAATCCGTAATTGGATTATTGAGCAAAAATTGCCAGCAGATCTTGAAGCAGAGGTGCGCCAATCTTTTGAAGCGATGAGTGGCGGCGAAGACATCGCGGTTGCAGTCCGCTCTTCTGCGACTGCAGAAGATTTGCCAGATGCTTCATTTGCCGGCCAACAAGAAACCTATTTAAACATTCGCGGTATCGATAACGTACTTATCGCTATCAAAGAAGTGTTTGCCTCTTTATACAATGATCGCGCGATCTCTTATCGTGTGCACAAAGGCTTTGAGCACGAAGGTGTAGCACTATCTGCTGCCGTTCAGCGTATGGTACGCTCAGAAACAGGCGCGGCGGGCGTTATGTTCACTCTAGATACCGAAAGCGGTTTTGATCAAGTAGTGTTCATTACTTCAAGCTATGGTCTTGGCGAGATGGTCGTGCAAGGCGCGGTCAACCCAGACGAGTTCTACTTATCTAAGCGTCTACTTGCTGATGGCAAACCCTCTGTCATCCGCCGTAACTTAGGTAGCAAGCATAAAAAAATGATTTATGGCGATGAAGGCAGTACCGCTAAATCAGTCAAAGTCGTCGATGTCGAAAAAGAGGAACGTATGCAGTTCTCTTTATCCACTGAAGAGCTGACCTCTCTTGCCAAGCAAGCGATGACTATTGAGAAGCATTATGGTCAAGCGATGGATATCGAATGGGCAAAAGATGGCGATAGTGGGCAGATCTTTATTGTGCAAGCACGCCCTGAAACCGTTAAGAGCCGTCAAGACAGCAACGTCATGGAGCGTTATGTCATCAACACTGGTGATGCTAAAGTGCTGTGCGAAGGTCGCTCAATCGGTCAGCGTATCGGCGCCGGTAAAGTGCGTATCGTGAGTAACCTTAACGAGATGGATAAAGTCGAAGACGGCGATATCTTAGTCTCTGATATGACGGATCCGGATTGGGAACCGGTCATGAAGCGCGCTTCTGCCATCATCACTAACCGTGGTGGCCGTACCTGTCACGCCGCTATCATTGCGCGTGAGCTTGGCGTACCCGCCATCGTTGGCTGTGGTAACGCCACTGAGCTATTAGTTGATGGTCAAGACGTCACCGCCTCTTGTGCCGAAGGCGACACGGGCTTTATCTACGAAGGTCAGCTTGATTTTGACATCCAAACCAACTCTATTGAGTCTATGCCAGATCTAGCGTTCAAGATCATGATGAACGTCGGTAACCCTGATCGCGCCTTCTCCTTCACGCAAATGCCAAACGAAGGTATCGGTCTTGCGCGTTTAGAGTTTATCATCAACCGTATGATTGGTGTGCATCCAAAAGCGCTTCTTAACATGAACAGCTTGCCTCGTGAGATCTCACAAGCCATTAATGAGCGTATTTCAGGCTATGCCTCGCCTGTTGATTTTTATGTCGATAAGTTGGTTGAAGGTATCTCAACGCTAGCCGTTGCCTTTATGGATCAGCCAGTTATCGTGCGTATGTCAGATTTTAAATCGAACGAATACGCAAACCTGTTAGGCGGTAAGTTATACGAGCCGTCAGAAGAAAACCCAATGCTAGGTTTCCGCGGCGCTAGTCGTTATGTCTCTGACAACTTCCGTGACTGCTTCGAGCTTGAGTGTAAAGCACTGAAACGCGTACGTGACGAGATGGGCTTGACCAACGTCGAGATTATGATTCCTTTCGTGCGTACCGTTGATGAGGCGGCACAAGTCATTGAACTACTAGAGAAAAATGGCCTAAAGCGCGGCGAAAACGGTCTGCGTGTTATTATGATGTGTGAGTTGCCTACTAACGCACTACTAGCAGACGAGTTCTTAGAGCATTTCGACGGCTTCTCAATTGGTTCAAACGATTTGACTCAGTTGACGCTAGGCCTTGACCGTGACTCAGGTATCGTCTCGCATCTGTTTGATGAACGTGACCCTGCGGTTAAGAAGCTATTATCTATGGCTATAGAAGCTTGTAATAAAGCGGGCAAATATATTGGCATCTGTGGTCAAGGTCCATCAGACCACCCTGATCTTGCCTACTGGCTGATGGAGCAAGGTATCAGCTCAGTGTCATTGAACCCTGATTCAGTATTAGACACCTGGTTCTTCTTAGCTGGTGAAGAAAATAAATAGTTGTTTATCATTCACCATCTTTAGGTAGCTATTAACCTTTAAAGACAGTGACTAGTAAAAACAGCCATTAGGGTTTGTTTGCTGATCATCATTAATTTTGATGAAATAGCGAGCAAACCCTAAATTGTATTCATAATTTATTTAATACCAAACCCAAAAACTATAATTAACATTGTCGAATTTTCTAAACTTAATAAACACGACATTCGCAACAAATTAAATAGGTTTGCGTAGGCTGTGATTCTAACCTTGTTAAAAGCAGATTTGACCCAATAACATCACTTATAAAAGCTTAAACTTATCATCAGCGAATTAAGATATCACTCATTATGCAAATTTTTCTTGCTCGAAATAATGTCCAAGCAGGGCCTTACACTTTAGATCAACTCAATATCATGCTTACCTCAGGCGAGGTGGTGATTGATGATTTGATGTGGCATGAAGGCTTAGCAAATTGGCAACGGCTTGGTGACTTGACGGCTAACCAACCTTATTATCGTCCTACCATGAATAATACAACTGTCGTTAATGATAGTGATGATGACTCTATTATCAATAACGTCACTGTCTTTCCAGAAGACTCTGATGACGCTAGCACCAGTAAGAATACTAGCGCCAATCAAGGCGGCTTAAATGGCAAAAAGCTCTCTCTTGATAGACTCTACGGCAAGCCTGAGCGCTCAGCTACAGATAGTAGTAAAAAGTCTAAAGTAGACATGACAACTAATCGTGAGCATACGCCTACTAATAATATCTCACTCAATAAGTCTAGTCCCACTAGAGTGGCGAGCGCCAAAGATGTCGTTGTAGGTGATGTGATCCTAGCGCCTATCATGTCACGGATACTAGCCACTGCAGTCAATGGCTTACTCTATATATTAGCCATCTTTCCGCTAGTATTAGCACTGACCAAAATGGATATCGACTATACTAAATTTCAAGATATTCAAAATATGGACGCCGCTTACCAGTACTCAATGACCTTGATGGAGAGTATCCCTAGCGGTACGTTGATGATGTCACAAGTCATGGTATTTGGTTTATTTGCCCTGCAGCTATTATTTATTACCCTACGTGGTCAATCTTTAGGTAAGCTAATTACCGGTATACGCGTTGTAGATCAAACCACGCATAGAATACCGTCTTTTTTCAAACTTATTGTTATGCGCACCTTGCTGCTACTTATTGTCTATAACCTATTGTTTTCTTTTACCAGTTTTTTAGGTTTTATACTGATCGCCGTTCATTATTATATGGCCTCAAAGAGTCCCGAGAACATCGGTTGGCACGACAAATTAGCTAAAACCTTAGTGGTTAAAGCGGATAGCAAACAGCTGATTAAACAACCTAAAGTCAAATAGTTGCTCCTGATTACAGAATTTTAAAAAGTAGCGCTTAGTGAGCTGCCCCCCAAATGTTGGACGGTTTATTTTATATCAAGGACTGAGTTCTGTATTGCACAGGACTCAGTCCTTTTAGTTTAAGTTGAATACGCTCATGATTGTAATAATGCATATAC